>JBHLRJ010000168.1:0-5620 GCA_048882645.1 Candidatus Thorarchaeota archaeon | reverse complement strand
ATTAGATACATTATCTAATATTTCTAAGGCTTCTTTAAACTCCTGTTTTTGAGTTAGTTCTCTTGCTTTTATAAGAAGTTCTTCAACTTTTTCTGTCAAAATGTTCACAAATTACTTTAAATATTAACTTAATTGTATGGGAATGAAAAAAAGAAGCTAAATTTCATGTTCATACCAGAAATATTTAGATTTATTTATTCCAACTTTCATAAATACCGATCTTAATGCCCCATCCGTATCTGGACAAATGAAGTACATTTTATCAATTTTTAATGTCCGTTTTATGTATAATTGAAGTTCCCGGATTATCATTTCCTCTATTCCCTTTTTAAAGGAGTCTTCCTTTCTTGTTAAAATTTGATGAATGAGAACCCTATCATTCCCTAAATAATCTCTAAATAGAGTATACGTTCCGAAACCTACAATATTTCCATCTTCCTTAGCTACTACCATTGAATTTCTATATTGTAAATCTAAAGATCTTCTATTTAATTCTTCCTCAAATCTTTGCCAATGAGAGAAAAAGTATGATTTATTCTCAATGAAATCTTCGAAAATCTCTTTCAAAGCAGTTTTATCAATTCTTGGGTCATATCTATCTGTTATTATCAAAATGTTCACCAATGTAAAAATATTATTTTGTTTAAATGAACAATTATTTTATAAGATTTTTTTTCTGTTTTAATTTAATGATTCTTTAATAAGAACTATTTTTTAGAATCATGTTTAATTAAAGATAATTAATCATGAACAAGAAGACTAATAATTCTGTGAAAAATCCTATGGGTGTAAAAATTCCCTTCAAAAAAATGAGAGCAGATGTGGAAATTCCAAAACCATCAAAAATCGGAGATGCGGGAGCAGATGCAAGGATTTTGGGATTTAAAAAAATATTGAATGAAAATAGTAAAAGGGAATTAATTGAAATCGATTCAGAATCCTATACCTTAAAACCATTAGAACGCATAGGGTGCCCATTAGGCTTTGCGACAGCTATTCCAGAGGGGTATTATTTTAAGGTGGTTCCTCGAAGTGGATTAGCATTGTGGGACGGAATTTCTATTGTTAATAGCCCTGGCACAATAGATTCTGGATACAGAAATGAATGGATGGCAATTATTGTCAATCTTTCGAATGATGAAGTAATATTGCATAAGGGTGATAGAATATGTCAAATTATTTTAGGTAAGATATATGACTATGAAGCTATTGAAACTGAGGAATTACCAGATTCAGAACGAGGTTTAGGAGGTTTTGGTTCAACTGGAAAAAACTAGATAAATAACTGAATTCTCCTAAATTATTCCAAATATTGAAACTGCCCTTATAGGTAAAATTCTAATTTATTAATTAATTTACTAAACCATATCAATTCATGTTTTTTTAGAATTAGATAGGGATTAAGATTTGACAGAAGTATCTAAAGAACATTTTCTACACTCAATGTTGAATCCAAAAAGTATTGCTGTTTTTGGAGCAAATAATAACTTAATATCTACTATGGGGTCAATGCAACTCCGTAATATTATTGCGGGGAGTGGTCTTAATGATTCAATTTATCCAATTCATCCACGCTTAAATGAAATTCAAGGATATAAAGCTTACAAATCTATATTTGATGTTCATTTAATTCCAGATCTAGCATTTCTGATTTTGCCAACTAGTGTGGTTCCCAACGTTATGGAAGAATGCGGTCAAAAAGGGATTAAGCAGTTAATCATAACTTCTGGTGGGTTTAGAGAAATTGGTTCAAAAGGAATTGAACTATCTAACCAGATTGATCAAATTGCTCAAAAATATAATATGAGATTCATTGGTCCTAACTGTTTAGGTATATTTAATGGGTGGTATGGTTACCCTGAGAAAGAAGATGCATATCTCAATACATTTTGGATATATCTTCCCCATAAAAAGGGCAAAATATCAATTGTAAGCCAATCAGGTACTCTTGCTGCCCAAACAACATGGTACACTAATGATTTGGATATTAAAATCGGTAAAGCTATATCCGTTGGAAATGAAAGGAACGTAGATATAGTAGATACACTTGAATATTTTAAGGATGATCCTCAAACAAGTGTAATTGGTTTGTATATTGAAGAAATTAAACGTGGGAAAAAATTTATTAAATTAGCAAAAGAAATTTCACATACTAAGCCAATTGTAGCAATTTATGCAGGGGGTTCTGGAGCAGCGGCGAGGTCAATAATGTCTCATACAGGTTCGATAGGTGGGGATAATAAAATTTTTGATGCAGTATTCAAAGAAACAGGTATCATTTCAACCAATTCTGTTTCGGATTTTTTATATCTTCTGAGGACTTTTTCACAAGTACAATCATTTAATACATTTCCAAAAGGTAAACGAGTTGGGATTATTACTGATTCTGGTGGACCCGGAGCAATGATGACAAAAACAGCAGAAATTTATGGTTTAGAAGTTCCTGAATTATCTCAAGCATTACAGAAAGAAATTAGGAAAGAATTACCGATTACAGCAAGTACTACTAATCCCGTTGATGCAACATTCCATGAGAGTTTTTTAAATATGCTAATTAAGTTTCCAAGAATACTTATTGAATCAGGGGAGGTTGACAGTGTTATTGTTTTTGGAATTTATGATTTTGATGAAATTATTGAAGTGGTAGAAAAATCCGGTGGTGAAATAGATAACCAGATGAAGCAAATGAAAAACCTTATAGAACCCACTATTATTAAGCCAATTACTAGACTTATGGAAAAGTTTTCGATTCCAATATTTTATTCAGGACCAGTGCCTTATAGATCTCATCTGATGCAAAAACTGAATTCTTCTGGGATCCCTACTTTTTCACTATGGGATCAACCAACCAAATGCTTAGCAATGTTAACAAAATATTCACAATACCGACAAAAAGCTTTTTAATTAAAATTAGGGGCATAACTTAGGGAGATCTTATTAATCTTTTCACTAATTATTTATATAAGGTCTTTTTATTATCATTTGAAAAGTATGTTAAAAACCATATCAATTAAAACCAATTTATAGGTAAAAAAGTGTTGTTACTTGCCGATAGAGTTTTATAATCCCCCATCTGCGATCCTTGCTTCCGGAACAAAAGAGGGAGTAGAGTTAGGAGGAACTAAACTACTCATTTCAATTGACGAATTCCATAATCTCTATTCTGAAGGCGTAATTTTTAGTGAATTAAGCTGGGGTGCTTTTTATCAAGAAGAAGGTTTAGAGGATCAAATAGATACTTTTGAAACTAAAGAGTTTGATTCTGTTCGCGAAGATCCTGAAGCGTTAGTAACAACAATCGTAGAGAGTATATATAGCTTAATGAATAAGAAACGAATCTTCTATGGGATTGCAGATTTCGAAGTAGATGCATTTCTTAATCAAAATACCGTAATCCCCGGATTAAAATTAGACTATCAAATTATTAATAAATTACTTAATGCTCATAGGAAAACTCGGAATGCTGAGTTATTTCCAAACCTTCTATCAGATTCAAAAGGGAGCAATAAAATAAGAATAGAATTTCAGGGAAGTAAAAAAGTGAATCTTCATTTAAATGGAACGAAATTAGAAGATTATGCAGATATTTTAAGACTGGCTAAGGGATTTGCTACTGGAATTGTATGTACTTCCCGAGGGGCTGCCAATCTTTATATTATGAGTGATAATATCGTTTTTCAGGAAGATGTAGTTCCAGAGCTTTATGTGGATGATGAAAACCTTTATATAATTGAATTAGGTATAGAACGAGAGCTTTTATTTCCAATTAGTTGGTTTAGAATTGATCTGGGAATTAAATCATTAGAAACTCTAGAATTATGGGATAAGATTAAAGATAATCCGAAATTAGCGAAAGCTTTAGAATATTATGAACGCTATATCCTTGGATTAGTTCATAAGAAGTTCAAGGTTATGGCTTCGACAATTGGCACAAATGTGGATGATGAGTTTGAGGAATTATCTTTAGCTGAAAGGAGACAGGCACTTAGAGATATGGCAGAAGCAATAAGAAAATTAACAGAGGAATACAAGAAATAGTGTAGATTACTCTTTTAATATTCTCGGTGCCTTAAAATATCCATCTTGTTTGTATTTTGAATTTTTTGTAGCTTCTTCATTTGTTAGAGATTTCCAGGGAATATCGTCTCTAAAAACATTAATGAGATCTGAAATTGGATGGGTAGTTGGTTTAACATTACTAGTGTCAAGATCATTAATTTTTTTAAAATAATTTAGAATATCCCCTAATTGGCTTGCCAATTTCTCTTTTTCCTCCTCAGATAAATCTAACAACGCCAATTTAGAGAGGTGTTCGATTGTGTCTTTCGAAAAGTCTTCATTTTTAGGCATGACTCAATTCATTTAATCGTTATTAATTATTAAGCTTAATTATTTTAGACTTAGGAGTAATAACAAAAATAATTTTAGCACGAAATCAATATATTTTTTCTATATAATATATAAGAAAAAAAATTAATTTGATTCAAATTTTTTAATTAAATATGACTAATAAAGAAGATTTATGGGAAGAAATCCCAACCAATGCTTACATTTCCCTCGCTCGGCGTGGGATGGAGCGCATCTCTTTAGACCAGTGTTTTTTGGAAAATTGCGATAACGAGGATCCTAAATTATTAGAACCTTTTAAGAAAGAAGAATATGAAGATGATAAAAAGCATATAAAAGAAATATATATTCGATGTAAAAAATGTAATAGAGTCTTCATTCTCAAGCTTGAGACCCTGAAAAAAGTAGCGAAATCTACCAAGGATACAAATGAAGAACCTTTATCAATGGGAATGGTTTCAGCCTTGGATGAAAATAAAAAAAATCTTGGGCATATAGGTTATTTTTAATCCATGAGGTTTGATATTTATATATTTGATTTAGACGGCACTTTACTGAATTTAGGGAATATATATGCTTATGCTGATCAAAACTTAATTGATACTCTAAAATATTTACAAGTACCTAACATACCAAGTAAAGAAGAGAGACAAAAGTTTTTTTCTTCCCACAATTATATCCAAGTGTTGGAAAATTGGAATATCCGAGATCCAGAGAAATTTTGGCATAATTACGATAAAGTGGATTATGAGAAGAGAAAAACTCTAATATCTAAAAAGCAGTTAACATTATTTCATGATGTAAAAGAGGTTTTAGAACACATTTTTAATCACGATGATAGGAAGATTATTGCTATTGTGACCAATACTGCTGATTTTGTTGTAGAATTTGTATTAAAAAAGTTTGATATTTATCATTATTTTCGAGAGATTTTTAGCTTAGGTAAAGAGGTTAGTCAAGAGTATGCTAAACCGTCTCCTAATGGAATTAACTTAATTTTAAAGAAAAATAGGTACGATCCTAAGCATAACAAGGCTTTAATGATTGGAGATTCAATTGTAGATGTAATTGCAGCAAAAAAAGCTAATATTTTTTCATGCTTGATAAATAGACCATTAAATAATAATGTAAAAAACTTATATTCATGGAAATACCAACCAGATTATGTTATAGAGGATTTACATGAATTACTTGAGTTATAACCTCGTAATATTATAAAATTTTTATATTAATATCTCTAAAGTAATGAACTAATACATTATGAATGATTAAT
>JBHLRJ010000167.1:0-6484 GCA_048882645.1 Candidatus Thorarchaeota archaeon | reverse complement strand
ATTTCTTTCTAACTTTTTCAGTATTATTATACCTATCTTCGATTTCTTTTAAACAACTCGGAATATCTTCGAAATTAGACATGTTATTTTCTCCATATATTAATTATAATGATTAATTCTAGGTACGAAAAAGTACTACGAGATTTAAAGAATCTCTTCTTAAATAAGTTTAGTATGTTTTAGATATCATCAATCTTGTTTTTTAAATTCTTCCAATGTGTAAAAATTCCTTTATATTTTGTAGAAATTGAAGGATCGACTGAAATTGTCTCATAACTAAGAAGTTTATTCACAATACTCTTATAATCGGGATATAATTTTAATCCTAATAAGACATTTATAGCATTACCTATAAATGCAGAATCTTTCGTTTGAGGCACCAATAGTTCTTTATTTAATATGTTTGCTAAAATTTTACAAATCTCTCTTGATTTTGACATACCCCCTGAACAAAAAGCCGAAACATCTGTTGTGGTAAACTTTTGTAATGCCTGAAAGTTCTCAAGTATCCCAAAACAAATACATTCAATTACACTTCGAGCGAAGTGTTCCAATTTGGGTAATTCTTCTCCGACCATACTGGGGGGTTGAAAAATAAATATTCCCCTTTTGATTGAAGTTTGATCTTTCACAGCCATGAGTTCAGGGCCGAGGTAAGCGAAAGTTGAGTCAGCACCAGGTAAAACTTTATTTAATAACTCATCCATTATTAAGTTCTTATCTCTGTTAGAAACTGTAATAAATGCATCCTTAAACCAGTCATAGGCTTTCCCTGTAACTCCAGTATTAGCTTCTATTAACCATTTGTCTTCAAGAACGTGACATTCTGTCCAAAAGTTGAAGCTAGGATCAATCATAGGCTTGTCTACAATGAGATGTAATGGTGTCGTTGTTCCTAAAGTAATCCCTATATTTCCATTCTCTATTGCACCCATACCTAATAGATTGGCTTGAGTATCACCACAACCTTTTATTATTGGAATATATTTTTGATTTATCCCAAACTCCTTTATTAAACCTGATTTCAGCTCTCCTGTAACCGTCCCTGAGTTAACTAGTTCAGGAAGGATGTCAGGATTGATGTTAAAAGTTTCAATGATTTCTGAACTCCATGTCTTCCTTTTAATATCCAAAAGTTGTGATTCTCCGATAGAAGAATAATCAGTATAAAATTCGCCAGTAAGTTTATACACGATCCAATCATCGAGCATCAACACTTTATCTATTTTCTTATATTGTTCTTCTGCTTCTTCTTGAAACCATAACAAGCGAGCTAGTGAAAACATCAAGGAAGGACTATGTGCTGTGATTTTGAATAATTCTTCTTCCGAAAATTCACTTTCAATGATATATGCTGAATCAATGCCTCTCATGTCTGTATTTGGTCCACCATATATCTCATTACCTTGTTTATCTATAAAAATTGTAGCCAGTCTTTGTCCACAAGAGGAAATGCCAAAAATTTTCTCAGGTTGATTTTTCTTAAGCACATTTTTAATACATGATTGAACTTTATTCCAGATTTTATCTAGTTCAAATCGTTTAGCAAAACCGTTGATATTCTCATCAATGATATCATATCCTTCAATAGAAACAGATTCTAATTCTAATTTTTCAGAAACAATGCCAACTTTAACTTTCTTTGAAGATATGTCAATTGAGAGAATTTTATCTGAGTCTCCCATATTTTAATATCTCTTTTTTCTATTTTAGAAGTGTAGATTTTAACTAAAATACAGATGCAATGATACTTAGGGACCTTATTTACTTAAGGTATTTTCTAACAATTTCTCCTCTTGGTGATTTTTCCTCAAATAATATAGCTTGAAAAGAATAAATCTTTGTCCCTAGATCTTCCCAAGAATCTGCTGGTAACCATGCTTTTTGACAAGTATGACTTAAAAAAGTTTTTACATCCCAATTCCTATCATGATCAACTGGAACCTGAGGAAGAAGTAATCCTTTTCGCATCCCCCTTTCTGCTATTAATCCATCTCTCCCGATAACGATTTTCTCAGAGTACTCTTTGGGATCATTTACCACAATAAGTTCAGGTGGTGTTAGTATAGATAATTCAATAACAATATGATCCATTTCTTCAATAGAGACAGATGGAAATCTTGGATCCTCAGTAGCAGAACTTATTGAAACTTTGTGGATTACATCATATAAAGCATACGTAGGTTCAATATATCCAATACATCCTCTTAATGGGTTACCTCCTACATCATATTCATTTAAGGTAACAAAAGCTCCATACTTTTCTTGGAATTTTACTTTTATTTCTTCAGGTATAGGTATTTTTCTGTTATTATTTAAGTAAAATTCAATGTTTTCTCTTGTAAAATTAATTAGTTTCTTCCCATCTTCTAAACTGAATTTCTCTTCATAAGACATATTCTGAATTCCACTTATTATTTGAGTTATGTATTATTATAATATTTTGACATTTATATGTTATAGCTTGCTTTTATGACTTTACCGTAACAAGTATCATCATCATTATTTATTTCAACTCCTCTTAAAAGTACTTTCCAAATCTTTACAGTACTGCTATAATTTTCGAAAGGAGTATATTTAGCTTTTGTAAAAAAATTCTGATAGTCTATTTTATACTCCGGAACCTTATCTATAATCATTAAATCAGCATCATAACCCTCTTTAATAAATCCTTTATTACTTAGTCGAAAAAGTAGCGCAGGATTTTCAGAAGAAGCTTTAATAAAATTTTCAAATGAAAGTTTATAATTAAATATTTTATCTATTAATACTAAGGGATAAGTTTCATAACCAGGAAATCCAGAAGGAGAATTGAAATAATCTTTTGACTTTTCAGTTAGTGTATGAGGTGCATGATCAGAACCAATTAGCGGAATATTACCACATTCTAATTGTTTAAATAGATATTGGCTATGATCGCTTTTTCGTAAAGGAGGTAATACTTTGCCATGATTATTGTTATTTAATAGAATACCATTTGATAAAAGCAGATGATGAGGTGTAACTTCGAAAGAGATCTTAAATTCTTTGTTTAAGTTTAAGGTATTTTTGATAATTAAGTAGGCATTTCTAGTACTCACATGGCAAAAATGTATAATAGGATAATTATTTAGACCTAAATTATTCTCGAGAATAAGGTTCTCATAGTTATTAATTATAAACTTTATGCATTCTTCTTCTTTTTCAACTGGATTTAGTTTATCATGAAGTTCTAGTAATGGAATTTTTTCACCTTCGAAAGATTTGATAATTCTTTCCTTTTCTGAATCGGAGATATTATATGCTGCATGAATAAAAATCGGAACTTGATATTTCGAAGATAATCGAAGTAATTTTTGAACATTAACAGAATCCTCCCAATTTACTTCGTTTAAAGGGCTTGCGGGGTAAATTTTAAAGCCAATCACACCTAATTTTAAAATCCTCTTTATTTCATCTTCATCTATTCCTTTAGGAACTCCCGCTATAAAACCAACATCAGTACAAATCCTCTTTTGTGCTTTTTCCATCCACAATCTTATTTGTTTCTCTGTAATAGCAGGAGGTTTAGTGTTTGGCATATTGAATACAGTTGTTATTCCAGAATAAGCAGCTGCTTTAGTTCCGGTGACAAAGGTTTCTTTCTCACTTTGCCCCATATCACGTAAATGAGAATGTATATCAATAATTCCTGGTAAAACTAACTTATTTTCACAATCTAATTCTTTACCGTCTAGATTTTTTTCAATTAAAGTTTTGAACTCCTTATGATCTGGATTTATCCTGATTTTAGTTATAGTACCATTATTGATTAGCATTATTCCTGTACGGACTAATCCTTCAACATAAATTCTAGCGTTTATTAAAATCATAAAAAATTTTTACTATTATAGTGTTTCTTGATGATCTTTTCGAAAATTAATATATAAAATTTTATTTTCAATTTGTTTAATTTTAGAAAGAGAAAAAAATTTTATATTTTTCATTTTTTTAAAGAGTGTTAGAAATTTATGCGTGTTTCTAAAAATGGGAGATACTGGAATGATAAAGATGCAATTATCGTCTATTACAAATTCACCATCAAATGAGATTTCTTCTCTATCATCAATGATTGAATCATTATTCTCTAGTAATATGTAATTAGTTCCTTTAACTATTAGACTAAGATCTGCTATAAAGGACCAATCATCAGTAAATTTTCTTAGATAGATTCCTGGTGTGGATTTCTTCCTCCCATTTATACCTAGTTTAATCAACCCCTTTGCTGTATTTAAAGCCCTTTCGAGTAAAAGAGCTTGAGATCGTTCATCGGGGCCTAAGTATCTTAATTCAATCCCTAGTAAACTCACTAGAATATGCTCTTTAAAAAAATATAGATAGAGGTTGTTATTCTTCCTAAAAGAATAAGATAAACAAAATGTTTCCCTTATACATGAACATAGTTCGTAGATCTTAAGAGGTGTTTGTCCTTTATCGATGTCTTTTTTATTATAATCTATTAATTCTTCGATTAGTAATATGAAGTTTACCAACTTAATCAAATATAGTTTAAGTAAATGATATATTCAAAACTTCCCTAACTTTTTCATGAAATCAGCACCAGCTTTTCCTCCAGGAAAACCAGGCATTCCGGGAACACCTTTACCTTTTTTCTGCATTTGGAGGAATCTTTTCATGAATTTTTTCATTTGGTTATATTGATCAAGCATCTTATTTATTACGGAATAATCCGTGCCTGATCCTATTGCAATTCTTCTCTTTCTTGTCTTTTTGATGATTTTTGGCTCCATTTTCTCTTCATGAGTCATGGAATCTAAAACGATTCTCCATCTTTCAAGGTTTCTCTCTGCATCATCTTTTAACGCGTCAGGGATATTCCCACCACCCATCATAGTTAAGATTTGTTGGAATTTTCCTACCTTCTTAATTGAACGTAGCTGGATGTAGAGATCTTCCAATGTGAATTTACCGTGCATCATACGTCTAATGGTTTCTTCATCCGGAGCGATTTCGGCCTCCTCAACTTTTTGAACTAAGGATTCAATATCAGGTATTCCGAGTAAGCTTCCAACGAATTTTGATGGTTCAAATTCTTCAAGGTCATCTATTTTTTCTCCTACACCAATAAACCTAATTCCTGCATTTGTAGCAGCGCATGCAGATAAAGCGCCTCCACCTTTGGCAGTTCCATCTAATTTTGTAACAATAATTGAGCCGAGATTGGTTGTTTGATCAAATGCTATTGCTTGATTATATGCTTGTTGTCCGAGAGATCCGTCAATAACAAGGATTATCTCATTTGGTTTTAACTTTTGCTCGATAATTGCCATTTCTTTCATTAATTCAGTTTCTTCTTTATGTCTTCCTGCTGTATCTACAATAATTAAGTCATTTCCATCGTTAATTGCCTTTTTGGTTTCTTGAACTGCAATTTTAATGGCATTTTTCTCATGTGGGTTACCATAACACTTTACTCCAATTTGATCGCTCAATTGAACTAATTGCTCATATGCGCCTGGTCTCCATGTATCGGTTGTGATGGCTGCAACTTTGTACCCCTTACTCTTATAATATTTCGATAATTTGCCAATTGTTGTAGTTTTACCAGAACCTTGGATGCCAATAAGCAAAATTACATTTTTCTTACCAGTTTTGATTCGAATTGGTGGGAGTTTTCCCCCTAAAAGTTTAATAAGTTCATCATGTATAAGCTTTATAATAAAATCTTTCCGTCTAGCTTTCTGAAGTTTTGTATTCATAGCTTCTTTTCTAATATTTTCAGTCATTTGGAATACAAGTTCTACTTTCACATCAGCACTAAGAAGACTTCTTTGTAGATCTTGAATAAGAGCATCAATTGCATCTTTATCGACTATTGGGAGGCGTCTAATTCTACGAATAGCGTTATCGAGTTGCCTTCCAAGTTTTTCTAAAACCATCACACTCAGCTTTTATTTTATTTATTGTATTTTGAATAATGCTCAAAAACTAATATTTTTTTTTGAAAAAAGATAATATTAACTTAAATTAAAAAATTCGAAATTAAAAATATATTGGATGAAATTAAATAAACTAAGGTGAAACTAGTTGTCTATTAGAAGAACAGAGATACAAAAATTAAAATCTGGACAGTATTTGATGGTTGATGAGGAACCATGTCTAATAAGGAGTACTGAACGCTCAAAAAGCGGAAAACACGGACATGCTAAAGTAAGAGTCGTTTGTGTATGTTTATTTTACAATAACAAGCGTTAATTAAAATTTCCAAGCGGCTCAATGGTTGATGTTCCCGAGATCATAAAAGGTAATGCTCAAATCAATTATATTGAGGATGCTTCAATCAATATTATGGATTTAGAATCTTATGAGTCTATCGACGTTGAATGGCCTAAAGAGGAAGAATTAATAAAGAAATTGAAAGAACTCCAAGCAAATCCTGAGAAAATTTCATCGACTCAAGTGGAATATTGGCAGTTTGCCGGAAAAACTCTGTTAATCAGAGTTT
>JBHLRJ010000166.1:0-6933 GCA_048882645.1 Candidatus Thorarchaeota archaeon | reverse complement strand
TCTTACTAACCGATGAATTCCTCCCCCTGACGGGATTCTCCCCACAACAGGTTCAGGAAGGCAGAATGTAGCATGTTCAGCAGCGATCATAAGATCACAGCTTAAAGCAAGTTCGAAACCTCCTCCAAAAGCAAGACCATTTACAGCAGCAATTAATGTTTTAGTAATTCTAAAATTTCTTACCAAGGAAGCTGCCTGATTCCTTACTTTTTCATATGCCTTTCTCTGTTGTTCGAGGCTTGTCTTCGCAGCCCATTTTAAATCTGCTCCAGCGGAAAACGCTTTTTCTCCTACACCTGTTAATATCGCAACCCATGCATTAGGCTCATCCTCAAATTCATTAAATGCATGGCCAAGTTCTAATTGAATATACGGATGAATTGCATTCAATACTTCTGGTCGATTCAGGGTAACAATTGTAATGTGTTCTTTCTTTTCTACAATTATATGTTCATACTCCATGATATTTCCTCATTTTTAATTTCCATAAAATTTAGACTCCTTTCCATTTTGGTTTACTTTGTAATATGTGGTTATTGAGTTAAACCTATTAAAATTATGTGAAATAAACCAAAAAATTTAGATTATTTATGATATATACTTCTTTATATATAGTCTTGCTTAGTAGAGAGTTCCATTTGAGAATACTCATTCTGGTTAAAAAAAACGAAATATTTATATATGTCAATTGATATATTGTAAACAACCATTGTAAACGTATCATTGACACATACAAAAATGTAAAAATAAAGAGGTGTGTTAAATGCCTGAAAAAGAAAAAATTGAAATTAAGAAAAAAGAAAAAACAAATGATGAAAAACAAGAAGATAAAAAATCGAGAGAAATAACTGTTAGAAGGGAAAGTCCATTTTCTTTATTTCAAGAGATGGATCGATTATTTGGTGATTTACAACGTAATTTTTTTGATGATTGGTACTTTCCTTTTGGCAGACGTTATAAAAGGCCGCTCTCGTTGATTATAAGAGAAGATGAGCCTGTTTTTAGAACACCTTTGGCAAATATTACAGAGGATGAGAAAGTCTTTAACATTAGCGCAGAATTGCCGGGATTAGACAAGGGTGACATTGAGATTAATATTCAAGATGGTAATTTAGAGATTAAAGGCGAAGTAAAAGAAGAGAAAAAGGAAGAAGAGGGCAATTTAGTGAGGAGAGAGTATCGTTCTTCAAGTTATTACCGATGTTTTTCTTTACCTGATAATATTGATGAGGATAAGATTGAAGCTAATCTGAACAAAGGAATTTTGAGTGTAAACATCCCTAAAGTTGAACCCAAAGTGCCAGAGAAGAAGAAAATAGAGATTAAGTAAATAGTAGAGGAATCAATCTTTTAATTATCTATATAAACACTCTTTTTTTATTTATTTTCATATTTTTTTTGAACTTCAAATCATCTTTTCTACAATTATAGTTATGACTTGACTTTCAAAACAATTAAAATCGATACTTTTCATCTTTTACCGAAATGGGAATGAAATTGACTAACTTTCTTTAATTTTTTTCTCAATGTACCCAACTATTCCAGCTACACTCTGCCTTATTGTAATAGGATCTCTTATTTGTTTTTCTTGGCTTAATAATTCTAAATTCCCAAATATCTTGTCGGCTATTTTTAATTCATTAAAAACAAGCTCCAAAAAATTAGATTGATTTCTCTTGTCGTAATAAGAATTAATTACTCTCAACCAAGTATTAATTTGGTTATAAGCAATATTTATTATCAAAGCAGCGTTTTTCCTTATTCCCCAGTGGGGGAAACATATTTTGAAATCACTTAATTTTAAATCAATCAGTTTTTGAATTGAAGAAGTATACAAATCATAGTCAAAGATTGGTGGTGTTGCTGGACGAATATGTATTTCTTTTTCAGTTGGATAGTTATGACCACAGGCTTCTCCAACAAATAAAATGTGTTTAAATGGATAAGATTGGTGATGAGGAGAATGTCCTAATGTTTCTATTGCTCTTATTAGATTACCCTCAATATTTTCCTTATATTCAATTCGATCCTCAGACACTGGTTTAATTCTGCCATAATATTCTGCTGCTCTCCCTAGCACCTTAAGACTTCCTTCCCAAAGTTTTTTAGGATCGATAAGATGCTTAATACCTCTTGGGTGGCATATTATTTTGGCTTGTGGAAAAGACGTGAGTAATTTACCGACCCCACCAGCATGGTCTATATGAGGATGAGTCAAAAGTATATAATTAAGATCATTTCTTTTAATTTTTAATTGATCTAAGCTCTTCTTTAATAAGTTTATAGTGACGGCTGGACCCGGATCAACCAAAAAACACAATTTATCATTCTTGTAAACCCAAGTGTTTATAAAATCTAAATTTATACAGTTGAGATTTTTTTCTACTTTATTTATAACCATAATTAATACAATAATAAAAAAAATAAGAAATAATTATTCATATGCAGAACGAGGGGGAACTATCCTTACTACTCTCTGTTTTTCAACCAAGGATATAGCTGCATCAGGGCAGAACGCAGCACATATTCCGCAGCCTATACAGAGCTCTTCGTTGGTTTCAGCCTTACCTTCATCATTTAATTCTTTAGCACCAGAGTAGCACTTCTCAACACAAATCCCACATCCTGTACAGATTTCAGGATCCACTTTTGCTATATAATTAGTAAGGTTAGCTGTTATACCTCTTGCTTGACCACAGCAGTCGGAGCAACAATTACATATACTATCTTCTTCCCGCTTAAAATCCATGTTTGGATGATATGCTTTATGGACTAATCCATCTTTTTCAGATTTTATTAAGATGTCTAATGCTTCTTCTTTGGAAATCATTCTAGCAAACCCTTGTTCACTCGTATAACGGGCAGATTTACCAAACGTAAAGCAGTTCTCACGCAAGTCGGTCTGTTTACAAGATTCTCCTACTAAATCACGGAAATGTCGGCAATAACAATGTCCCACTGCAATATCATCAAATTTTTGAATAATTTCTTCAACTTTTTGGGTAGATATTATCTTTTCTTTTGGTGCTTCTAATTCTTTATCAATGACAATATTAATCTCATTTCCAGTTTCTAAATTTTTAGTATAAGGTATCGTTCTATCAATTGGACGCATTGATGGTAAAAATCTCTGCACAATTGCATCATAATTCGCAAGCATTCTACCCCTAGATTCTTTATTTAATTTAAGATATAATTGTGCTAATCCCTTCTCCCATTCATTATACTCAAGCTTTTTCATAAATGTATACTCATATACGCCAACGTTGACAAACGGCATTAAGCGATATATCATTAAGCCAGAACTATTTGGTTGATTCATAAGCAAACCCTTTTTAGCCAAAACTTCAACATGCCCCTTAATTTCTTCTTCAGATAAGCCACTACTTTCTTTTAACTGTTCCGTGGTTTGAGATCGTTTGCCTTTAAAAGCCAGTATAAAGTCTAAATGCTCTTTTTCAACAATATATTTCAATATCGCGACAGTATTATCAGTAACAGGAACTGGAGTACCACCAGCGCTATTTATTACTTGTACAGCACTCTTATATTTTTCATCTATAGCTTCTGACATTTTTCATCAATAATTTGGTAATATTCTTAAAAAATTGTTATGTTATAAAATCTATAGGTAATTTTAAAATTACTCGTTAATGTATTTAATACTTTCTTCAAAATCTATAATTTTTATTTACAATGTCTGAATAAATTTTTTCTGTGAGAAGAGTATAATCTGAGCTGTTTGGTAAAAGTACATAAATGGGATCATCTGTTTTCTTGATATTGAAACCAATTTTTTTCATTTCTGATTTTAGGATTTTATAGGTACTTGTTGTAGATAGTTTAGATAAAAAACGTATGAACAGTGGGATAGCATACTTTGGGAGATTCTCATTAACTAATTTCGTAAACTTATTAAAATTAAATGTTTCATGTGGCATATTGGAGAAAATTGAAGCCATTCCAGCTCTCCCTTCAGTACCAGGTATTTGAACACCATAAACAGAAGAATGCTCAACTTCTTCACAAGAAGTTATAATATCTTCAACTTCAGACGTAGATACATTCTCTCCCTTCCAACGAAATGTATCACCAAGACGATCTACGAATTGTGCATGACCATATCCTATAGGTCGAATCAAATCCCCTGAATATAACCATATATCACCTTCTTCGAAGGCATTTTCAATTAATTTTTGTTTACTTGCTGATTTACTGGTGTATCCTGCAAATGTATAAGGATCCCGAATCTTCATAAGAAATAGCCCTGCTTCACCTTCTTCAACCACTTGGAGAAACCCATCATCTCCATGAATTGGTTCATCAGTATCTATATCATATTTTACAATAGCATAATCATTTAGGCAAACCCCGATAGTACAGTCTAAATTAAGATAATTACAAAACATACCTTGCATTTCGGTCATTCCATAATGTTCATAAATTTCTCTAATTCCAAATCTTTCTTTAAATTCCTTCCACATCTCAGATCTTAACCCATTTCCAGCGATTTTATAAACTGTATGATTTCTATCATCTGGACTGGGTGGTTGGTTGTATAAATATCGACAAATTTCACCGATATAGTTAAAGCAAGTAGCCCTAAACTTATGTATATCCTTCCAAAAATTACTTACACTAAATCTTCGAGCTAAAGCAACTGCTGCTCCACTCGAGATTGCTGAAGCCCAACCAAGATGTAAAGCATTACTATGATAGATTGGCAGAGATATGTAATATATATCATCTGGCTGCATGTTTAATGCCATTTTTCCCCACCCTAATATCGATCCTACGGTATGAATATTACGGATATGAGCTGCCTTTGGAAGCCCTGTCGTACCTGAAGTAAAGATAAAAACATAAGTTTCCTTTCCTAAAATATCAGCAGTAGTGGGAGGATTTTTTATATCTTGATTTTTAATTAGTTTTTTTAGGTCAAGAAATCCCTCTGGTATATCTTTTTCTTCTTTGTCTATAAGAAAGTAGAGCTTATCTTCAGAAGTTAATTCTAATTCTTCTCTTATATCCTCAAATGGTTCAATTAACTCTTCCCCAATGATATATATTCTTACAGGATTCAGTTTCAGACTATGTTTGAGTGTTGTAGCGCGTTGTTTAGTATTAATTAAAGACCCAATCGTACCTATTTTTGACATTGCTGCCATTATAAACATTAAATCAGGTCTATTTTCCAAGAAGACATTAATTATTTCTCCTTTTTCAACATCCAAGGATAGGAAAAAATTAGCATAACGATTAATCCATTCATTTAACTCTTTATACGTATATTCTTCGTCTTCGTACAAAAGGGCTTTATTATCAGGATATTTAATTGCATTTCGTTCTAAACATTTTCCCAGAGATACCTTATTATCTGGTCCGATTTTCTCAAACTCATTAGCAATTAAAAATGAATCTAAACGCCATACCAACGATAATAAACCACATATATAGTCTTGATATGTAATTTTATAACCAGAAACAGACTTAGAAGATGAATTATATTCTTTTTCAATTGCACCAAAATTTTCCTCAATTGTTTTTAAAATTCCTAATTTTTCAATATAGTTTACTAATTCATCTTTACCCTTGGAGGTAATTCGAAAATAGATCTCCTCATCTAGCGCATATTCTTCTATAAGCTGTTGCTCTTTTAATTTTTCAGCCCACTGAGAAAATCTTTCTTTATCCATTCTATTTTCAATGGATTTATTATGATCATTAACAAGCTCCGTTAATTTATGAAAACCAAAAACCGCAAGAGTAAATAAAATGATCTTATCATAATTGCCGTCTTCTAAATTAACTAATATCGGTTCAGGAATTTTATGTGGAATCGTGTGTATCATAATCAGTCATATTATGGGTAATTAGTATTGGAAATAATCAGAATTTTTTATAATTTATTCTGTTAATAGCACATGAATATAATTCAAGTAAAATTACTCAAATAAAAAAATTATATCTCTTGTGCTCTCTTTAAATATAAATTGGATCTCATATCAAATCGAAAATTTAATTAAATTTAGTTTATAATAATCAGTCATAGTTCTCTGAATTAATTAAAATCTGTTACAAGTAAATATAAGTATGCAAAGGAGCAAGAGATTAACATGGATTTTGTTTTTAAATCAAAATATCAACCGAGAAACCAAAAAATCTTAAAAGCCATAAAGATATCAGCAAAAAAATTATACATTAAGCTAAGAAATTTAGATATTGATACCTTAAACATTTCAAATTATATGAAAAACTATTTTGGTGAACTGTTGGGTAATTTGGAAGGAAATCTCCAGAAATATGCCTTTTTTTTAAGTCTTTGTTTGAGAAATTATAATGATCCTTTAGAAGATTTTGTATTCATTGATTATGGTGGCGGTTCTGGTATTTTTTCATTATTAGCGAAAGAAGTAGGAATTGGTAGAGTTTTATATAATGATATTTATAATATTTCTTGTCATGATGCTAAAGAGATTGCCGATTCAATAGGAAATACAGCAGAGGAGTATATACTTGGAGAAATCCCCGAAATCATTGGTTATCTTAAAGAGAATTCTTTTTTTTGCAACGCCTTAGGCACTTACAATGTTATTGAACACATTTATGATATTGAATCTTTTTTCCAAGGATTGATCGATTTACCTCAGAAAAATATATCTTTCGTCTTAGGATCTGGGGCTAATTCATATAATCCTATTTTGAAGAGGAGGATAACTGCTCATCATTTGGAACATGAATTTAGCGATAGGAAAAAGGAGTATGGGCATAAAGAGGGAGATAGTTTAAAAGCTTACTCAAAAATAAGACGACAACTTATAGTTAAATTTTCAAAAGATAAGCTTAATCCTGAAGACATTGATAAGCTAACAGATTTAACAAAAGGTCTCATTAAAAAAGATATCGAAGATTGTGTTTCAAATTATATAGATT
>JBHLRJ010000165.1:0-7025 GCA_048882645.1 Candidatus Thorarchaeota archaeon | reverse complement strand
CAAAATTTAAAAAGAAAAGTGGCAATAAAATGACCTCAATTACTGTTTATGACGGTACAAGTACGATTGGAGGCAATAAAATCTATTTAGAGGAGGATGAAAAAGGAGTTTTTCTTGACTTTGGAATGAATTTTAAGAAATATGAAGTTTATTATCAAGAATTTTTAACTTCTCGAGGAATTCGTGGTATTTATGATCTTATGCAACTTGATTTAATTCCTAAACTTAATATCTATCGAAAAGATTTAGTACCCTCTGATTTTGATTTAATAAAATATCCTAAACTAAATGTAAATGCAATACTGCTCACACATGCTCATATGGACCATTTTGGGAATATAGGTTTGCTTGATCCTATCTTTCCCATTATTTTATCTCCCTCTACGTTAATGCTACTTAAAGGAATGTTAGATTGTACTACTGCGATGCTTGGGACAGATGTGGCATACTATTCACCTAAGATAGCGAATAAAGATAAAAGAATATTAGGGACTGATAGAACTAGAAACATAGGGAGAGACTTTATTTGTACTGAAAACTTTTCTGAAAGTCTTACCGACTTTATGATGACTAGCGTTAAGGGGAGAAAAGTTTATGAAAAAGGAACTATATCTAATTTAGAGAATTTTCCATCTAATTTTAAAATAAAAGCCTTTGAAGTCGATCATTCCATTTTTGGATCCACTGCTTTTTTACTTTCAGGCGATAAAACAATCGCTTATACAGGCGATTTTCGTTTACATGGTAAAAAGGGAAAAAACAGTGAAGATTTCATTCATCAAGCTAAAGATGCTTCTATCTTAATTATTGAAGGTACAAGAGCTGCAAAGGAGGATGTTAGTGAATCGGAAGAGATTGTATATGAAAACTGCCGAAGAGCTGTCGAGGTAGCCAAAGGTTTAGTAGTTGCCGATTTCTCGGCAAGAAATTTCGAGAGATTAGAAATATTTAAAAACATTGCGAAGAAAGTAGGAAGGTCTCTTGTGATCTCATCTAAAGATGCATATTTACTTCATGCACTTGAAAAAGCTGATGGTGTTAATCGAACTAATAATCTATTCATATTTGGTGAACTAAGAGGTGGTGTTCGAAATTGGGAGGATAAGTTCTTAAAAGAAGAAGTTGATATATCTTACATTGACCCAAGAGAAATATCAAAAGATCCTGAGAATTTTATCATCTGCCTTTCACTACTTGATATAAAAAATTTATTGGATATAAAACCTGAATCTGGAACTTATATATATTCTTCTAGTGAAGCATTTGAAGAAGAATCTGAATTTGATTTTATTCGTTTATTTAACTGGTTAAATTATTTTGGTTTTAAAGTTTATGGAATTGAAGTTGTAGAGGAAGAGGGTAAACTTAAGCCAAAATTTAAGAAAGGATTTCATGCTTCTGGACACGCTTCTATAAAAGATTTAACATGGGCAATAGATTGTATCGATCCAGATATTATTATTCCCGTCCATACAGACAATCCGGATTGGTTTGGAGAGAACTTTGATAAGGCGGTATTGTTGAAAGATTCCGAGACTTATAAGGTGTAAAATAAATTTATCCTTTTAGAACAGCAAAAAGAAGTTAGAAATCCTTTACGCGCTCCTTAAATCATAGGATTCTTTTAGCCAGTTAATAAGATGGTCATCAACATCCTTTCTATTTTTAAGTATAATTGTATAAGTATAATAATTATTTGTGGGGCCCCTGACTTTCAAAAAACGAGAATATTCGATTCTTCTGTTTAAAAGAAATTCAAGTTTGAGCTTCTCTTGAGATACAAATATCACACAAAATTGAGATTTTCCCCCAAAATTTATGGAAGTCTTTACCGCATCTATCCTCATTATTCCAAATTTTTCTACTTTATTTCTTATCACCTCGAAAATCTTTCTTAATTCAGGAGATTTATGTTTGAAGTGATCTTCTATTGAGATTGAAACACAAGAATGGAATTGTTCTTTCTTTGAAAATTCTCTTCCACACTTTGGGCATTTCCAAAAAGCCATATCTTTGTAAAAAAACTCGAGTAAATTTATTTTAGAGTATAATTAGATAAATAATCCTTCTTAAAAAATATGAATCTTAAAATAGTATAAATGAATAAATAAACTCAAAAAAAGTTATTTGATTCAAAATGACAAAAAACAAAATTCGTCCGGGAGCATATCTTTACCCGATGCCCGTTTCCATTATCGGGACAAGGGTAAATGGTAAACCTAATTTTATGGCTCTAGCATGGATTAATGTAGTCGAGTATAGACCACCGTTAATCTCCATATCCTCTTATGAAAATCATCACACAAATGTGGGTATTAAAGAGAACGGAACTTTTAGTGTAAACATTCCTTCAGAAGGGATGGTTGAAGTAACTGATTATGTTGGTTTGGTTTCTGGTAAGGAAGTAGATAAATCAGAGATTTTTGAAGTGTTTTATGGAGAATTAGAAACAGCTCCTATGATAGCACATGCTCCGGTAAATCTAGAATGTAAGGTTGTAAAAATTATTGACACAAAGGAATTTATTGATAGTGAGAAAGGTCATGAAATTTTTATTGGAAGAGTAATTAACGCTTATGCTGATGAATATTATCTTACTAATAATATACCTGATATAAGAAAAATTAAACCTTTTATTTTTTCAATAGATAATAGCTATTGGAAAATAGGTGACAAATTAGGAAGAGCCTTTAGCATTGGAGAATCTTACAAAAATGATTAATTTATACTGTTTTTTTATAATTGTTAAATTTCAGAATGATTTGAAAGGTGAATAAAGACCTCTAATGAGTATAAAGGTTATACTAAGAAAAAAATTTATGTCTACTATTTTTTTCTTCAGTTAATTTTTAATAAAAACATATAATACTTTAATCTATGACCGAAGTAGATTATTATGATCTTGTAAGAAAAAAACTAGTTCTTGGACCATTAAGTTCCCCAAAACATAGAAAAATAATCAAACTGATGAAAGTATTTTGGAACGAAGAGGAAATTATACTCCTTTCTCATTTTGATAGTGCTGATAAACATATGTCATTGAAACAATTGGAAGAAAGGTCAGGTATGCCTAAAGACGATATAAAGCAATTATTAAGAAGGCCATTAAGAAACGGTACTATCTCTAAGAAAGGTACAAAATATTGTCTTGAGCCTATAATCCCTGGAATATTTGAGAAATATTTTCAAAGAAGTAGAGATACTGAGGAGAATTTAAAAAAAGCAGCTCAATTATACAGAGATATAATGAAACAAGTTTTACCGCAACAAGCTAGTAACACGGATTTTAAACTTTTTCGCCCACTACTCCCTGTGGAAACTGATGAAAAGTTAATCGAAATTAATAAAGACTATGATATTGAATCACAAGCTTTACCTTATGAAACTGTGATGAATTTGATAAATAAATATGATAAATTTGCCGTAATAACATGTCAATGTCGTCTGATAGGTGAACTATCTGGAGAACCTTGCGAAGTTGCTCCAGCTGAGATGGGTTGTTTTGTTGCTGGACCAGCTGGCGAAATGATGGTTAACGCTGGTATTCGTGGAGCAAGATTGTTAAATAAAGAAGAAGCAATCGAGTTCCTTAAAGAAACCGAAAAGCATGGATTAGTACATAATGCGATCAATGATAAAGGAAATGAATCATCAATTTTCTTCTGTAATTGTTGCAGTTGCCATTGTGGGGCATTATATCCCGCAAAATTGTTCCATGAGCTTGGTAGTTTCCAATCTAAATCTAATTATACTCCTAAATTCGATAATGAACTGTGTACTAAATGCGAAGCTTGTATGAGAAAATGCCCAAGAGAAGCAATATATCACCAATTTCAAAATGAATATACATCAACTAAAGAAACAATGGTCTTAAAAGAAGAGGAATGTATCGGTTGCGGAATTTGTGCTGCAAATTGTCCAGATGATGCAATAAAGATGGTGAAGGTAAGAGATAATATTCCGCCAGATAAAAACATGATAGGTACTAAAACCTTTACTGAAATGTTACAATAGAAATTAAATTTCTTTAAATTCGTTTTTTAGTTTCCCTTTAATTATCTTTTTATTTTAGAATAATAAGCAATATAAAAAAAAATGGAATATGTTTGATTTAAAATAATAGAAAAAAGAAGTTTAGAATACCCTTATCAATATTTTATCTCTCGCAAAATTCCTTGTTTTTAATACTTTTCCTAACCTTTTTCATTAATAAATAAATTTATTAATAAAATGATTTTCTGCCGCGTGCGGCTACCCTTGGTCCTTCTTGAGTGACCTTCACGTTGCTGGCTTGTGGACCTTTTTTACCCTGCGTAATTTTACGTTACACATAAAATTTATATGCAATCTCATATTCGACGATATCTCCTTCATAAATTATTTTGAAATCGTTCTCTCCTCCCTCTATTGCGGTATAATGAACAAAAACATCTGGAGATCCGTCATCAGGAGTAATGAATCCATAGCCTTTCTTGGAATTAAACCATTTTACTGTTCCTGATGGCATTACTTACTACCTTAGTACATTTGTAAAAATTGGCGCATTTAAAAATAGTGCACCAATCAAGATTTTTAAGTATTCCATTATAATATAGTTTACTAAAATTTTGACGGATAAATGGTTAAAGATGAGCAGAACATATGTTAATTTCTATGTTAAATATCATATGAGAAAGAGCTTATCACAAATTGTGAAATTAAAGTTGGATTGACTACTAATGATTGGAACTTTTATCTAAGTCTTTAATTATATTAAGAAAAAAATTATACAATTTTTTGTTCAACAGGTTCACTCACAGCTCTCCAGTATTGTTTTCTAGCCCATTCTTCGAACGTATGCCATCCAACTTCTGGAAATCTTTGGTGAAGCGATGAAATGTCGACTTTATATCCTACTTCATTTAGCCATTTAAAGTTTTTTATGAAATCCTTACCAATCGGTTTGATATCATCATAACTTAATTCCTGATATTCAATTGGGATTCCTATAACTTTTGCTAAGATTTCAGCTATTTGTTTACCTGTAATTTCATCTGATGCTATTTCAATAGTTCTTTTGAGGAATAAATCCCTATTTTCAAAAATATGAACTACCATATTAGCAAGATCTTCAAGACTTATCATTTGAAGCTTACGATCTTCTGGTAATGGAACTGCTATTTTGCCATTTTTAAGACCTGAGATCATCGTGGGTCTTAATAAATTTTCCATAAAATAGACTGGTTTTATAATTGTATATGGTCTATCTACACTCTTAAGGTGTTTTTCAATCTCATATTTACTTTCGAAATGAGGAATCCCTGTTTTCTGATCTGAGCTTGCTACTAAGGAAAAAACAATATGGTTAATCCCCATCGTATTTGCAGCAAATTCCAATAGATAACCTGATTTTACTTCAAAGTTAGTCCCTTTTTCGAACGGAGTTGTCATAGCGAACACAGCATCTACACCCTCCATCGCAGTTTGAAGAGAACTTACATCTCCTAAATCACCTTCTACAATTTCTGCCCCTAACTTCACTAATTCCTGTGCTTTGTGAGAATCTTTTTTACGCGTTAATGCACGTACCTTATGTCCTCTTTCTATTAATCTTCGAGCTACAGCTCCTCCTTGATTTCCAGTTGCACCAACAACTAATACAAATAATGAATTTGGATCTTTGTTACTTGAATTTATATCGTTCATAATATCACCCCTAAAATATCATATTCGCTAATTATTCCACAAACTCATAAATATTAATATCGAATTGTGATAGAATATTCGCAAAAAAGCCTAATTTAGAAATTTAACAAACTCTTCTGAGGATCTGAATTATAAAATATTTGTTTGAGATCCGTTTTAATATAAATAAATTAATTAATTCGAAACTAGATTAGTTAAATAGGTAACTAACAAATTGGTCTTTCATGGGTTCTAAAGCGCCATTTTATAAGATTTGTATAGTTGGTGATTTTGGAGTTGGGAAAACAACTCTACTTCATCGATATCTTGAAAGAAGATTCAAGTCTGATGTACAGTCCACTATTGCTTCCAATTTTTTTGTGAAGCATTTAAAAATCCCGAACGTCAAGAGTTTAGTTACTTTACAAATCTGGGATTTGGCAGGCCAAGAACGTTACAAATGGCTTCGTCAAGCATTCTATAAAGGAGCTAAAGGCATTATTTTTGTTTTTGATTTAATACGAGAACCCACATTCGACCATCTAAAAAACTGGAAAGTAGAAGTAGAAGACACAATTGGTGTTGTCCCCAACATTTTAATTGGAAATAAGGTGGATTTATTAAATCCTAGAGAGAGAGTCATAACTCCTGAAGAAACTGAAACCCTTAAAAACCTTCTCCAAGCTTGTGACTATAAAGAAGCAAGTGCTAGATTAGGAAATGGTGTTGATAATATTTTTCTTAAATTGACAATAGAAATGCATAAGCACTTTGACAGCTATTAAAGTTTCAAAGGAGAAATTTTAGATGGGTGAAACGGGATACAATGAGATTTCAGATAATATAGTTGTTATGTATCCCTCAAAACCACGTAATCCCCTGAATGATGCCCCACAAACTGTATCTACAACCTGCATTGCTCTTCCAGATGAGGTCATCTTTGTTGATTGTGGAGTCTATCCCGATCTAGCTTTAAAATTTAGAAAGTTAATGGAGAAAAAATATCAAAGAGAATGTTCACATTTAATTCTCACTCATACTCACTGGGATCATATGATGGCCATGGAGGTCTTTGAAGATACTAATATTGTTGCTTCTAAACCAGGAATCGAAGAATTAAGAAATTTTATCACTACTCTTAGAAATACTGAGCATGATAAATGGTCCGTTTTATTAAATACTGAAGACAATGAGGTTATTACTATCATGAAAAAAGTAAAGCTGTTTCTTCCAAATGTAGGGGTCAAAAAGGAAATAATAATTGGATCAAAAGAAAATGAAGTTATATATCAAGTAATCGGAGGTCATAGTAGGGATTCTGCATACATTTATATACCTAATGAAAAAATTATCTGTCTTGG
>JBHLRJ010000164.1:0-7025 GCA_048882645.1 Candidatus Thorarchaeota archaeon | reverse complement strand
ACAATTTTTAAATCTCTGAGAGAAGAATTAGTACAACTACCGATGCATACTTGATCCACAGGTAAACCTTCTAATTCTTTTACAGTTTTTACATTGCCTGGACTATGGGGCTCAGCAACGAGAGGTTCAAGATTACTTAAGTTAATTTCAATTGTTTCGTCATAAACAGCATCTTCATCTGGTTCTAATAATATCCACTGAGAAACCCTTTCCTGGGCTTCTAGAAATGCTTTTGTAATTTCATCTGAAGGAAATATAGACGTAGTTGCACCTGTTTCTGTACCCATATTTGTGATGGTTCCACGTTCAGGCACGGAGAGAGTTTTAATTCCAGGGCCAGTATACTCTAGAACCTTATTCACAGCTCCTTTTACACCAATACGTCTTAAAATTTCTAGAATAATATCCTTTGCAGAAATGAAATCTGGAAGCTTTCCAGTAAGATAAACTTTGACTATGTAAGGCATCTTTAACCTGAATGGTGCTCCTGCCATAGCAGCAGCCACATCAAGACCCCCTGCACCTATTGCAATACTCCCTACACCTCCTGCTGTAGGTGTATGGCTATCACTTCCGAGTAATGTTTTTCCGGGTCGAGCAAATCTTTCAAGATGCACTTGGTGACATATTCCATTTCCTGGACGAGAAAAATAAAGGCCATATTTAGCAGCAATACTCTGTAAATAACGATGATCGTCAGGATTTTTAAAATCTGTTTGTAATGTATTATGATCAACATAACTTACCGATAATTCTGTTTGAACACGAGATATCCCCATAGCTTCAAATTGCAAGTAAGTCATTGTACCTGTAGCGTCTTGGGTTAATGTTGTATCTATTTTTATAGCAATATCTGATCCTCGTTCTAATTTTCCCTCTATTAAATGTTGTTCTATTATTTTTTCAGTTAGTGTTTTTCCCATATTAATCAACTATCTTCTGATTTTAAATGATTTATAAATTGCAAATTATTGTAAGAATTAAATCTTTTTAATTTTATTTTTAATTAGATCCAACAAAAATCACTATAAGAAGCCAAGAATTTATAATATTTGATGTATTAACAAAAATATCAACAAGAAAATTAAATCAAAATTATTTACCAGAATTGATAATATATGTCTGAAGAAGAAATCAGAAGTAAAATCTCGGCTTTGGAAGATGATATAACAAGAGTGGAAGAAGAGGCTTCAAAAAAGGATGCTACTGCAGAAAAGGAAGTCGAAGAAGAATATGATCCAAAATTGGAAGCAGCAGAAGCAAAATTAGGCGAAGAAGAAAGCCTAAAAGATGAAGCAATTTCAAAGGCAGCAGAATGGAGTCAAAAGAAAAAAGAAAAAACAACTGCTGCTAAAGAAGCAAAAAAAGCTCTTGCTAAATTGAAAAATGATAAAGAAAAAGCTTTAAATGTTAAGTTAAAAGCTATAGAAAATGAGAAGAAAGACAAAATCAAAAATATTCAAAAAGAGATTAACACTCTAAAAAAAGATTTAAGCAATATAGAAAAAGAAAAAGCTAGAGCTGCTAAAGAAGCTGAAGAATAAATTTTCATAATTTAATTATCTTAACTCTGTTCTAATTTTTTTTAGTATTTTATTTATTTTCACCATTTTTTTACTATTGAATTAATCTTTAGGGATTCTTAATTTGATTATCATAACGGGTTTCGGACCATATGGTCAATTTAAGAAAAATCTCAGTGCCGAATTGGTAAAAAAACTAAACTTGCCTAACTATGATCTTCCGATATATAGAAAAATATTACCAGTTAGCTGGAATTTAAGTATAACATCATATAATCATCTTTTAATTAATTTAGATTCAATGCCAGAAGTTATAATTCTATTTGGTATCCACTCACATAAGCTTTACCATATTGAAAAATACGGTTGGAATTTTGCACTAGGAAATGATATTGAAAATAAATGGAAAATGGGTTTAATTCAATATAAACTTTCTTTTAGATTAAAAACTACGATAAATGTTGAAAAATTATTCTCGAATTTAAAAAATAGAGAAAATATCTCCATTTCAAACTGGGCTGGGACATATTTATGCAATTATCTCTATTATTGGGCTCTTAAAATTTCAAATAAACAATATCCTGTAATCTTTATTCATATTCCATATAAAGAAAATTTAAGATCTTGTATAAAAAAGGTTGAAATGATTATTCAGACTATTATTAAGGTACTCTAAATTAAAATTAAATTTTTATAAATTGAGTGGAAGTTTTTGACCTTTTTCATTAAGTAGATCTTTAAAATTCTCTGGATGGATTCTTATCTCATCATATAACCAATTTAGAAGACGCATTTTAGAATTATAAATCTCAACTTCTTCTTCAAAAAGCTCCATTTTATAGTTACCTTTTATATTCCTTATATTCAATGAGCATCAAAGATACATATTTATCTGTGTAATACATAGGTAATACCAAAATAATATAAAGAGAAAATCTTAAAAATAAAACAATTTTTTAGAAAAAAAATTCTTAAATAATTTAATGTCAAAAAAGTTTAAAGTACCAGAACCGGAAGATGATTTGGAATTTATAGATGTGCATTGTCATTTACCTTTTCCTCGTCCTAGAAATGATCGATTACCTACGAACCGGGAACAAATTTTAAATTATTTTAAACTTGGAGGTCGATATTTGATAACTAGTACTATAGATATGCACACCATAGATTTAACACTAAAATTTATGACTGAATTCGAAAAAAATTTCGGCTTTACATGTGGTTGGGCACCTCAAACTGTTACTTATACTCCTAAAAGTACATACACGTCTGAATGGAAGAGTTGGGTAGATTTTATTCAAAAAAATCAAGAGAAATTTTTAGCTATAGGCGAGATCGGTTTAGATTTCCACCATGCTAAAGATCTAGATAAACGGAATGAACAAATTAGAGTTTTCAAACAAATTCTGGAACTTACCAGAGATTTTGATAAACCATACGTATTACATGTTAGAAATGCTGCTCGGCACGAATTTGATCAAAATAATCCAAAACATAGATTTAATAAGAGTGATGGGGCAAATAAAGAAATTGTTAAAATATTGGCAGAGTTCAATATAGATCCTAAAAGAGTTCTATGGCATTGTTTTTCAGGACCAGAAGAATATGGACGAACTTTACCAAATCAAGGTTTTATGCTTTCCGTACCTAGTAGTGCATATGGTTTTGAAAGTTGGAGGAGCGCTACAAAATTCTCTACATTGGATTCGCTTGTTACTGAAACTGACTCTTATTATCAACACCCCTACAAGAGAGGGCCTATAAATGTTCCCTCAAATGTAAGATATTCAATCGCTGCTATCGCATATTCTCATAATGTTTCTCAGAAATTAGTGAGTGAGAAAACGATTAATAATGCAATTAATTTTTTTAAATTGAAATTAAAGTAACAGTTTCAACAAAAAGAGAATCATAAATAAGGATTTCTCATTATCATACATAGTAACATCTATTATAACTGAGATGATAAACAAAATGAAAATATTAGTTACATATTTCTCACAAACAGGCAATACAGAAAAAATTGCAAAAAGCATTTATGAGGGATGTGAAGGAGAGGATACTGAATTAAAACCGATAAAAATGGTAATTCCTTCAGACTTGAAAAATTATGATTTAATCTTTCTAGGTTCCGGCATTTATGCTAGTAGAGTTAATAGTTCTCTGGTAGATTTAATAGCTACGGCTGGAGAATTGCCAGATAAAATTGTATTTTTTTGTACTCATGCAAGTAAGGACGCCTATCAAGATGGATTTAAGCAAGTAAAAAGAAAATTAGGAGAATCTTCAAGCATTATTGCTGAATTTGAATGTAGTGGTGATAATATAGGGGTTCCTGAAGCAATGCGAAAAGCGATGTTGGACAGATTGCCCCCAGAAAAACGTAAAGAAGCAGAAGAACATCAAATTTGGTTGAAAGGAAGACCAAATGAGGAAGACTTATTGAATGCTAAAAAATTTGCACAACAAGTACTAAAAGATTTATAAATTTTAATTTTATAACTTTTTTTTAAAATTTTGATGAAATAAGAGAAAAAAAAAATAAATTTAATTTAGGGAAAGGTTATTGTTGCTACTACAGGTAAGTGATCTGAGCCAAATTCAGCAGGGTTATTCCCTGGTTCAAAATTTGTAATCACGTGACTATTTATGATATTTTTATACCCAGAAGCGAATATATAATCAATACTTTCTATAGCGTCACCATAAAGGTTTATGCTTGGAAAGGTCAATGGTCTTGGTAACCCCATAAATTTTACTAATGTATCATCAAAATCACTTAGTAATGGAGCGAGTTGTGAAGAATTGTATTCTAAATTAAAATCTCCCATAAGAATTCTATTGGTTGTTTTATTTACTTCATTTGTTTTTTGAAGGACGAAATTCACTTGAGCTGCTAGATCTTCATCCCAATCTAAAAGCCCTAAGTGAGTTACAAATACATCAAGTTCAAGTGTTTCATTTATCATGACAACTCCATGAATTAAGACTCTTTCTAAAGAAAGGCTTGGAATCTGATATCCTGTTGCTGAGATTATTGGATATTTACTAAGAAGTGCTAACCCATAGGCATGCTCATTTATCGCTGGGAAATAAAAATAATACATTTTCAGTCTTTGTGCTAACCAATAAGCCATATCAATACCTTGTGATGTCAATCTGCCATTTTCTACCTCTTGAAGCCCTATAATATCTGGATCAAAATCTTCAATTAAAATATTCTGTGCTAATCTCTCTAAATTTAACAAATCATCCATGCCCACACCAAAATGAATATTATAAGTCATGAACTTGAACTCATTTTTTTGAGAAGGGCTTTCTATAGGAAGCTCACCAACACCAAACATGACAAGAGAAATTATAAGCGGAGTACAAAATAAGCATATCACAATTATTCTGTTTTTCCTATTCATCTCTCTTCAACCTCCTTTTTAGTTTTAAGTAGTACAGCACATATAGTTGATAATGCGAAAATAATTCCTCCCAAAATCATTATTAAAGGCCCCAATCCTTTAAAAATTGCTAGTATAGCCGCCCATTCGGTTGTGAATGCGTGCAAAAAAGAAAAGAGTATTAAAAATGCAAACCCTATTGTTATCCCATTAGATACTGTTTTCACTTTCTCCCATTTAAATTTAATTTTTGACAGTCGGTTGAACAACAAAAACACATTCAAATACATAATAATAAGAGAGACAGTAATGAAAACACTTGCTATATAAGTTAACTCTACTCCAATTATAAAAAACAGACACAACGACAAAATCATAAAGGTATTTAGGATAATTATAATAAATTTATTTGAGATTATTTCGATCTTTACATACAATAATATGCAAATAGAAACCATTATAGAAACGATATTTAGTATATTATTGAAAAAATAAGGAGTTCCCATGAATTGGCCAATTCCGTTTGGATAGAGAAATAGATTTAAAAAAAGGAACAAAAAGATTCCTATACCTGAAAACATCAAAGAATATACCGTACTAAGACTTGCATTCATATCTTCATTTAAAGAACCTGTATCGCTTTTTTTAGCGAATCTGGGTAAATGTACTTTTGTAAGATAAATACACAAGATAGTTAAAGGTATTTGAATAATTAACCAAATATATTGTGTAATATGCCAATCTGCAATTAAACCAGGTGTTACCAGAGATATATCTTCTGAGAATCCGATAGTCCGTATTAAATAGTCAAAGAGAAAGGCACCAAGAAAAGAGGAAAGGATAATTATCATTTTGGACTTACTCTTAATTTCTCCTTCTTCTTCTATCCACGAGGTGAGGAATGTGCTCAGATAAAATCCATAGAACATAATAATTAGTCCAGAGTATACTGTTTCTAAATTAACTGGTAAATGTAAAGCCCAAAGAAGCCTAACAATGACAATTGCATATATTGAAAAAATCATTAAACGATTTTTTTCAATTTTTTTACATATAGTATTGGTGAAACCAGGTAAAAATAAGAATAGAATTGCTAATAAAGGAAGTAAATTAATAACAATCTCTTCTTCAAACACTACATGAAATAATGCTATACGAATAGCTGGAAAAAAGCCTCTTAATCCTTGGATGAAAAACAGACTCATCAGTATATTAATTGCGATAAGTGATACAAGAGATTTCGACTCCATTTCTTTTTCTAATTTGCTAATAGAGAATGTGGATTTTATTTTATTCATAAATTATTTCACTTTTTTATATAGATTAAGAATCAATTATTTTTGTTCAATATATAAATACTATTAAGAAATCTCAAAGATTAGTCTAAAGTTAATTTAAATATTAATGATTATTTTTCAATCCTAATATTTAAGATCTTAAAAAAAGTGATAAATATGAGAAAAAATCTTAAAATTGTCTTATTTATCGTTGCGATTCTTATTGTAAGTGGAGGATTAGTTTTTGGGATCCTTGTATTTACATCTTGGGATACATTTGAATATTCAAATACATATTATTACGAACCAAGTGTTCCTTCCCCAATAGAAAAAGTGAGTTTTAGTAGTGATGTAGGAAAAATATTAATTAACTATAATAAAACACCAACTGATTCTTTTGTTAAATTAGACTTAGATATTAAAATAAGAGGTGCATTTGTTGAAGGAAAGACTTTTTCAGACTTTTTCAATCCAATTGTGTGGTTAAATGAAAGTGTGCCTGTTGTAACATTTTCAATAACCAACAAACCGTGGGGTCTCTTTGCTCTCTCTCAAAATATTACTATCGATGTTACTCTTAGAACAGATGTGGTTTATGATATTAATGCTCTTAGTAGTACAGGATCTGTAAGTTTGAATATACCCGAAAACGTTGCAATTAACAATTCTATATTAGAAGCTTCTACAGGATCAATATCCTTTATTACTGCGAAAAATGTAACTTTTCTTGGAGACGTAAAAGTAGAGACAAGTACCGGTAGTATTGCTGTATTTGCAAAACATAATGAATTTAATCAAGGTATAAGTGCAATAACATCAACAGGTTCAATCGT
>JBHLRJ010000163.1:0-7073 GCA_048882645.1 Candidatus Thorarchaeota archaeon | reverse complement strand
GAGTTTAAAAACGCCATGATTTCTTTGACGATAGAGAAAAGATATTTCAACTATTTGATAAAATATGAAAATCAAACAATATCTAACAACCAAATTAATATACAGCAAGGAAAAACCATTACGATTGAACTAATACTAACAGATCCGACTAAAAAAAATGCACCATTAACTAATACCACAGTCAAGGCCATAATAGGTGGTGTTGAATATACATTCAAAGAATATGCTAATGGTATTTATAGATTAGATTTTATTGCTGATGTAAATACTTTTTTTAGCTCAAAAACACTTACAGGAATCATTAACATTTCCAAAGTTAACTACCACTCTCAGGAATTTACCATCACCCTTGTAGTGGAGATGCATCAGCTTATACCAGGAATCCCTACATTTTACTTTATACTAGTTTTATCAGCAATTGTGGTTTTTGTTGGAAGTACAGTTGGATATAGAGCTTATAAAAACGCTAAAATCCCAAATTTTGTGAAAAAGGTTCGCGCTATAAAGAAAGCAATTGATGGACATAAAGATATTTCAGAATCACTATTGTATCGCGATAAAGAAGTTTTTATTGGAGAAAAGGTGAAAAGTAAATGGGATCAAATTAACCTTTCCCTAGAAAGCATCTTTGGAATCGAACTTGAGAAAAAAGCAATGAAAGCTAAGAAGAAAATAAGCGAAACAGTAAAAAGGAGAGAATTAAAACCTCTTGGATTATTACTTATGAAATGGGACATGAAGATTGGAACAGAAATTTTAGGAAAATATCCTGAAGACACTGCCTTGTCTGAAAAAACACTAATGCAAATTTATAGCACTCATGAATATAGTGGTGAAAAGGGGGTAATTACACTTTCAGCAGGATTATCCAATGTACTATCTTATTACGCTGGACCTGATACAGGGTATTACTTGATTTTGGTATTAAAACCAGAAGACGAAGCTGATTATTATGAGGGAGGAATGGCAAATATTCTGAGAATTCTTTTGGAACACATTGAAGATGATTCATATTTAACTCTAATGCCAAGCCTTTTCCAGCGTATATCATTATATCCGTCACTTAGTGAGGAAGAAATTTACGCTATTACGTATCAGGATGAAATTAAAAGGATGATAATAGAAAACTTAAGAAAAGTTGGTGTGATGACTCGATCTGAATTGATGATTTGGCTAAGAGATATGTATCATGAGGGTTTTGTTGATTTAGATGCAATTTTATTGGAGCTTGTTAAGAGAGACATAATAAAACAGGTATCAGTGAAAGGTTTAGAATCCGAGATTATTGTACTTACAAATGACTTTTTTATGCTTCGAGTCCCACCTGTAAAACTGGTAAAAGATTCAGTTAACTATGGGTTACCATCTCAATTTAAAGAGCAATATCTAGAAGACATAGAGAAATTCTTTCAGAATTATCGTCCTTCTTCTGAAGATAATCTACGGATCCTTGAGAATATAACTAATCCTGAAACGTACGAGATACTTAGATTATTAAGAACTGCAATTGTCACGAGACAAGATCTCGAAAAACTTAGAACTAAAGGCGTAGAAGATGTGTATGGCTCTTTAAAAATACTCTGGGATAATCAATTGATTAGGGTTTTTCGCGACGATAATGATAATGAGTACTACGCACTTCTCTCTGACTTCTATATCGATCTGATATTTCCTAAATACCTTTTAAAGGTTATTAAGTCAGCATATGAACAAAAATCTATAGCAACTAAGGCTTTAACAGAATATCTTAGAGTCCTCGAAGAATCTTATTATGATCTAAAAGCTCGAGCAGACATCAAAGAAAAGAATTAAAATTTTTTTATTTTTTATTTATTTATAAAAATAACATTTAAAGTAACTATAGTTTTAGTTTGATATTTTACTTTTTCTTGGATTTACCCTTTTTCTTCTGATTGCTCAGATCCTTTATTTTTTGGTCTTTTATCTTTAATTGGATTTCTAATACTTCAAATTTCTTATTCAAATTATTAACTTCATTTATCATTGCTTCTATTTCTTGGTTTTTTAATTCAATTATTTTCGCCTGATCGTCAATCTGAGTTTGCATAGAAAAAGCCATTCTCCTTTCGATTGCTTTTTCCTTTTCTTTTAATTTATCATCAAACTCACTGGCGTTAACATATTCCTGCTTTAAGTTTTCAATTGTAGACTTTTGCTTATTCACTTTATTTTGCAACTCTTTCACTAATGTATCAAGAGGCGTTTTATCTCTAAAATCCTCTGTTCTTATGACAATTGAATCTGACTTTTTTCCCTTTACTTTTTCTAATTCTTGTTGTAATTGTACTTTCTCTTTCCTAAGATATCCCATCCTATTCTTTAAATCTCTAATCTCATTTTCCTTTTCTTTAAGTTCAATAGATAGTTTTGTATCTTTTACTCTCTGTTTTTTACTTTTTTTACTCTCATCATCATCTGGAATTAAAGGTTCTAATTTCATAATTGTATCTTCAAGATTTTGTATTGTCTCAAAATTTTCATAGATTGTTTTGTCTCTTTTCTCTAATTCACGTTCTAATTCATCAATTCGTGCTTTTAAATCATCATTCTGAGTAATGATTAATAATCACCTAAAAGTGAAATCTCACTACATAATTAATGCTATTTCAATTATTAATATTTAATTGAATTGAGGTTATTAATTAACAATATAATCCATAAAAGTAAAAACATATCAAGAGATTAAAATTATTGGGAAGCTAATTCTAAAAACCTGTATGCTATATACAAAAAGGCATCATTTACATTTTCTCCTGTTTTCGCAGATGTGAGAATATAATAAAAATTAAACTGATTAGCAACCTTCTTAATATCTTCTTCACTGATCACAATTTTATCTATTAAATCTGATTTATTACCCACTATTATAATATTGGTTTCCTTGCCAATATATTTAGAAATTTCATTGTACCACTTTTGAATTGAATTCAAGCTTTCTGGTTTGGTTCTATCTATAACAATAAAAGCAGCATTAGCCCCTTCATAAAATCTTTTTCTAAATGGTGTCATTTGGGTTATTTGTCCTCCAATATCCCAAATAGCAAAATTAATTTCTGTATTTTCTGTTAAATTAATTGTCTTTTTTGATATTTCTACTCCGACAGTACTATGATAACTCTCTTTAAACATATTTTGAACAAATCTCACGATTAGAGAAGTCTTTCCAACTTCATAATCTCCAGTTAGAATCAATTTTAGGGAAAAATCACCTTCAGGAATTTTTCCATCCTTAGTTTTGGACAAAATTTTTAATATCTGAGGTATTTTCAGAGATACATTTTCATTCCCTTCTAATAACATTTCGACCTTTCCTGCTATATGCTCTGAATATACTCTTAATTCTGTATCTGAGCTTGTTAGGTCTGAAATTGCGAGTAAGATTGATTGTAATCCCATAGAACAGTAGGCAAATTTCTTATCTCCAATTGTAGTAATATTAAAAAAACTTGTTTCTTCTTGAAATTCCTTTTTTATTCGGTCTATATAACTATCAACGGAAGCAGCAATAGCGCCTATGACAGATTCATCTCCCACATCTTCTTTCCTCTCAGATGTAATAATTAAACCTTCCCGATCACATATCGTAACAGCGATTACTCCCACAACTTCTTTCATAAAATTTTTTAATAACACTTTTAAACTTGATTCCAGAATTGATAAACTTGCTATTGGAGTTTTGGATTCTGAAATTTTTGCATCAGTAGAAGGCTTTAGAGAAGGTTGTTCTCCCTTAGTTATCCCTTCTTTTAACTTTAGTTGAAGTCTATAAAAAGGTTCCACATCATCTCCTAATTCTGTAGAGAGATTTATAATTTTATCAAAAAGATTATCAAGACCTTCAAACCTCTCGTTTTTCAAATTTTCCTCTAAATAATTAATCATCCTTTCTCGTTCAAAGAGTAGATCTATTATGGGAGCAATATATTCCTTCATTTCAAGAATTTCTGATAAAAACAAAATTAAATTCTCTCGATATTGCGATTCTAACGCTATCATTGGATAAAATTTAAATCCAAGAAACTCTCTGGCTTTTTCTACATTTAACGCATCTACTTGATCTTGTTTATTGCCTATTCCCGCGGTATAGGCATATGGAACTTCTTCTTCAATTTTATTCAAGAAGAATTTTGAATCTTCAAAACATTTCTGAGTAGAATCAGTAACTAAAAAGACAGCATCACTGCCCCGAATGAAATTATTCCATAAAAAACCAACTTTCTCATCCCCAGTAAAATCTCTTAAAAGGAAGTATAACCTCCCAATTTTTAAAGTAGCAACCTCCCCAGAAATTTCAGTTGCTTTTTCTATTGAAATTTCCTTAGATCTTAAGAGGTTAATAATTGCGGTTTTTCCAACACCCTGATATCCTACAAACGAAATTATGGGTGGAAATCTATTTTGAGTAGAATAAACTAAGTGATCAAGTTTATCTTTATCTTGTTGGTCATTAATATTGAACTTAGGATCTTCAATTAAATCCAAAACCGATGTTTTAAATTGAATTAAATCTCTCCTTAGTCGCTCAAAAGAATCATTTATGCTATTTATATATAAGATTAAATAATCTCTTTCTAAAATATATGAGAACCTAAATTTATAATAATCTTTATATCTAACCTCATCAGTTTTACCAGAGGAAGCTTCTTCTAAAATTTGTGTGCTTAAATTTTCAAATAAAGCATTTTCAAGTGTAGTACCAAACAGCCTCTCATAAATTAGGTTTTTATTTTTATAAATATATACTTGACGTAAAATCAAAAAACACCAGAAATTTTTGCTTTCAAAAAATATAATTTTTACTATTTAAATAATATAGTGAGTTAAGATTAATTTATTTTTTAGTATAATATTCTATTAGAGGGTAAAAATATCATGCACTGAAATTTTTTTCCCATGTTCTAGATGCTTGCCAAAACATAATAAACCATTAAATCTATACAACTAAGGTTTACAGATGTTAAATATCTCCTCTAAATATAAATACATAGAATATCTATCTTTTTATTAAATCTTATTAATAAAATGTAACATTTTTAAATAGAGTATAAAGATAGAATGAAAATCTATAAAAAAATTTATAAAAAACAAATACAAATCCTTGGATTTATTATCTTTCTGCTTACTATTCCAATATTTCTTAATACGCCTATTATCTCGAATTTTGAGACTTATCAGGATCAAGAGAAAATTGAAGTACCCAAGGCTAACGTAGCACCTAATGCTCACTATTTTTCTTCCTATAAAGCTATCATTATTAACCATGATAAAGTAGCTGGTTCAACCTCTCTCGTAAATTTTCCATTGCTGCTTTCAATTTTTGATAGAGATCTTCATGATGATGTCCAACCAGATGGAGACGATATTGCCTTCTCTTCAGAAGATGTTTGGTTAGATTATGAAATAGAAGTATTTGACCAAAATTATAATAGCACCCATGCAAAGTTTATTGCGTGGGTTCGGGTTCCTGTATTATATGCTACAGTTGATACAGTTATCAGGATGTATTATGGTAATTCTACCATGAGATCCCAGCAAAACCCTTCTGGAGTTTGGGTGAATTATGCGGCTGTGTATCACATGAATCAAGATCCAAGCTCTTCACTTATTTTGGATAGTACTTCAAATAATTATGATTTAACACCCGGTCCCGGATTTGGTTCTGAAGATCTTGTTGATGGTACTTTTGGCAAAGCTATCGATGTTGATCGAACTGGAGGCACCACTACCCAATACTTTGAATTATCATCAGGATTTTCGAATCCAGCACAAGAAATTTCTATTGAATTTTGGTTTAGGCCTCGAAATTTCTGGAGTTACCAGCGTTATTTCAATTCTCACCTTTCAGGAAGATGTCCTCAAATACGGTACCTTGAAGCAGGATTAGGAAATTTTTCAATTACTCATGAAACTGAAAACGGGCGAGATTCCACAAGTACAAATAATCCATCGTGGTCTAATAGGTGGTATTACTTTGTCACCAATTGGCAAGGGGGCACTATAGGAGATATGCATACGTATATTGATGGCTCTCTTGATAGTCAAGATCTTGATGATACCCAATTGAAAGGAACAGCGCTTCCATATACGGCATTTACTATTGGTTCTGATTATGATCAAACGGATGGAATCGATGCCATTCTTGAAGAATTCAGGATTTATACCAGTCTCCATGGAGCTGGATGGATTGCAACAGAATATAATAATCAATATAATCCTAACTCTTTTTATGCAATAGGTTCAGAACGATCAACAGTATGGGAACCTCCAAATGCTCATTATTTCACTTATTATAAAACAATTACTATTGATCATACCAAGATTTCTGGAACAGGTATTCATGTTGACTTTCCAATGCTGGTTTCGATAATTGATGAAGATTTAAGATATCATACGCAACCTGATGGAGATGATATTGCTTTTTCTACTGAAGGAGGATGGCTTGGCCATGAGATAGAATTCTATAACCAATCGTATAGCGACACTCAAGCTCATCTAATGGCATGGATTCAGATTCCGTTTTTAGCGACAGATCAAAATACGACAATAACTATGTATTATGGGAATTCTACCATGAGTTCACGAGAGAATCCCGCTGGCACATGGGCCAATACTTATAAGGGAGTGTGGCACTTAAATGAATTAAGCGGGGGAGCAAATGCAATTAAAGATTCATCATCATATTCAAATGATGGAACAGATTATAACAATCCAATATTTGGCAGCGATGGAAAAATTATTAATTCAGTTGGATTCAATGATGCATCAAGTCAAAGGATTGAGGTAAGTGATGACAATAGTTTGGACATCTCAAATCAACTTACAATTGAAGCTTGGATTAATCCCAATGTTAATACCAAATGGATGACCATTGTAAGTAAGATGGATGGAACTTGGGGTAGTGGGAGTACTTCTAATTTTGATATCTATTTTGCCGTCCGCAGTAATGGCAATCTTGATATAGGATTAGCAAATCCTTCAAATCAGCCTCATGAATGGTCAACATCGGTACCAGTGTCCACTGGAGTTTGGCAACATATAGTGTTTACTTATCA
>JBHLRJ010000162.1:0-7158 GCA_048882645.1 Candidatus Thorarchaeota archaeon | reverse complement strand
ATCTTAGTCCAAATAATCCAGATTTATATAGATCAGAAAATCGTGGATCTGGTTGGGTAAATAGTACTCAAGGATCACCATTTTTATATAAATTAGTTCAAGAAGTTAATAAGAAAGATGTTTATCCAGAATTGGTCAATATGACGGCTGAAATAGACGGAGAATATCATAAAATCTTAAATGGTTCTCATGCGGGTTCTGGGTATCTTAAACTGTCAGGAATAAATTTCTCTCCTAATAATGAAATACTACATATCCCAATTCATTCTAATAGATTTTTCTTTAACTTAAACTATACTCTCAAATTAAAAAATCAATTCCTCTCTCAAGGATCTGTTAATATAAGTGTACAAGAAGTTAATTTCTGGAAAATTAATCTTGATATTAATAGAGTTAATTATAATTATTCTGTTCATATTGATTTACCTAGTAATTGGTATAATGTACATGTCTTCAAGGATACTGTAGATGTCACTGCATCTGAGAATATAATAATTACAGAAAATTCAGTGTCGATATTGAATGATATAATTGATAAAGATGAAAACTGGGAAATTACTGCCAACTCACCGAAACTCGAGTTCGATTTAAATATCAGTAGAGGAACTGAATTTCAATTGGGTGAAGAGTTAATATTTTCAGCCATCGCTCCACGAAGAGAAGGGAATTTTACATTTATATTATACAATGAACAAGGGGCAGAAGTGAATAGAACGGTAATACCTGTAACTTTAGATGATACTGTGTACTCCTACAAAATAACTTCTACTGCTTCGCTTGGGAATTGGATTTCCTATGTTTATTGGAATAGCTATGAAGATGCTAGCGTTAAATTTCAAGAATTCACTATTAAGAAAGCTCCTCAAACTTCTCAACCTACTCCTGACATTTCTCTTCCCTTAATTTTAGCAATTATTATAGGTGGAGTATCATTAGGAGGGACTTTAACGGTGTACCAAACTGTTAAAAGAAAAAAGAGAAAAACAGAGATTAAATTGAAGACTTTATCTAATAAATTTAAAGATATCCTCAGCTTAAATTATTTGATGATATCAGATATCAAATCGGGAGTTAATGTGTATGAGCAAATCTTTGCAAGAAAAACCATAGACCCTAGCTTAATCTCGGGATTTTTGGATGCTATACGAAATTTTGGGGTTGAATTAACTGGCTCTTATAAAAAGTCTGAGACTCTTACTCTGGATTATCAAGATTCAATAATTTTAATGAATGAAGCTGAAGATTTTCGGTTAATACTAGTGATGTCAGATAAACCTTCTGAAGATTTCACAAATTGTATTACAAACTTGGCAAAAGATATCGAAGAAAAATATGGGATTTTGATTCGAAAGTTTAAAGGAGGGGTAGTTACACAGTTTGCGGGTATAAGTGATTTAATAGAAATACATTTGAATGCTTCATTTGCATCCGCATTAAAAATAGTATTCAATAAGAAAGTTAAACTTAGCACTCTTGAGAAATCTGTCATACAAAAGGCGAGTGAAATCATGAACCAAACCAATTTGGACTATTTCTATACTACATTTCTCATGCCCGATCAAAAATTCGATCCTGAGATGACCAAAGTTATATTTGATTTGATTGACAAAAAGGTTTTTCAACCAATTAATTTAAATTTAGAAGAATAATGAAATATATTAAGGGAAGAAATTTCAAAAAATAAAACAACATTCAATAAAATGAAAGAAATAATTTGGATTTACATTATTGATAGCTCTGGAGCAACGGTTTTTAGTTATGATAATTATGTTCAAGGAGATTCTCAAGTGAATCACACCTTATTATCCCATTTCATCTATGCCTTACAATCAGTCGCTAAAAATATGAAAGAGGATGAAACCAAGGAAGTTGAGATAAACAAAAATAAGTTTTTCTTAATTAAAGAAAAGTTAACCAATTTCCTTTTCATTATCAAAACTAAACCACAAGCAAAATCTGAACTTGTAACTCCAATATTAAAAAAAATTCAAGAGAAATTTGTTGAGAAATTTACAGGGCATTTCACCCTAGCGGTTCCAGATAAGATAAAACTCCTAAAGTCTTTTAAGGAAGATGTTAAAAGAATTATTGAAGGTAAAAATCAACTAGCCAATTTAATTGAATCGCTCTCAAAAACAAATTAAGCTTTTCGGATATTCACCTGAATTTAAAACTTGTTGAATTAACTCTTTACTATTTCTTAGGAATAAACATACATCACTTTTATTATAAAGATTTACCAATATGAACTTCACAATTCTGTCTTTTTTTCAAATAATAAGAAGGAACTTCTTAATCTATGAAAAAGACAATATTTCACCAATATTCAATTTTAGAAATTTAAAAAAATATATATGCATAGACTTCTTAAAACTATGCATCGTTAAGATTTATTGAACCAAAAAAGGAAAAAAGAGTAAAAAGTGTAAACCTATATATGAATCAAGTAAAGAAATGCTTTATAATTAGCCCTATTGGTAAAGAAAATTCAGATCAGAGAAAACATGCAGACCAGGTTTTTAAATATATAATCAAACCCGCATTAGAAGAATGTAAGATTGAACCGATCCGTTCTGATCATATGCATGATACAGGTAAAATTACTGAACAAGTGTTTAACGCGATACAAGAATTTGATATGTGTATTGCTGTTCTAGCATTTGACAATCCAAATGTTTATTACGAGCTTGCCGTGGCACAATGTGCTGCTCGTCCAGTGATAATTCTAATTGAGAAAGGAAAGGAAATTCCATTCGATCTCAAGGATGAACGCGTAATTTACTACGATCTGACAATACCCTCTTATGTTGAGAGGACTCATATTAATAGTGTTATCGAATTTATTAGGAATTTTGAAGAAATTAATTGGAAAGTGCCTTGCAGTATTCCGGGATTTGATGATACAATGAAAACTAGAGATTTTCAATACTTTGAAACTGCACAAAAATTTGGTGGAGATGAAGTATGGAAAGAAATAATAAATGACTCCGAGAAAATGCTTTACCTTATGGGAACAGCACTGAATGCTTGGAGATACACATACACAGATAGGATTGGTGAGAGTTTTGGCGAAATCCTTCTTAAAAAAGCAGAGGAAGGATGTAAAATTAAAATATTGATTATGAATCCAGACAACGATGCTCTATGTCAAATTCATAACCAACATATTATTCCTGTTCTTCCTGAAGAAGTCAGCAATACTGTCAGAGTAAATGTTGAATTTTATTCGAAATATGCTGATAAATCTGATAATATTGAATTACGGCAAATTAACGCAGGGCGGCTAACACAAAATCAAGCTATTAATGATAAGTATGGGATCTTTATCCCTCATTTCTACTCGATTAAATCCTCTAATTTCCCTCTTTGGAAATTTAATGAGGGCTCTAATTTATATAATCAGTTATTAAAAGAATTTAAAGGATTATGGCAATTAAATGCTCCAATCAAAGAAGAAAAAGAAAAAGCAAAAATATCGAGCATGCGAAAATTATCGATCTATATGAGTTACCCAACTGAAGACGCAGACCTATTTAAAATTAACAACATCGCAAGGGAACTCAAAACCTACGATCAGATTGACCAAATCTTTTACTATGAAGGGGACTCTCACAAAAGTTTTATACAATACCTAAATGAAAATCTTAGAAAATCTGATGTTCTGCTCCTGTTTTGCTCATCAAATACTTCAAAGTCGAAATTTATTGATAAAGAATGGGTTGGTGCAGATGCCAACAACATACCAATCATTCCAGTCTTCTTGGAGCATGATTTTATACCTCCGCTTCTCAAATCAAGGTTGGGAGTACAATACAACACACCTAATCCTCAGAAATTTATTGAAAATATCTATACTCTCATTTTAAAGAAGACATTAAATCTTGAATTTACTAAATTAGTTGGGAAAAAAGAAAATTAATATAAAGCTCCTAATTCAGATCTTTTTATAACTTAAGCAAGAAGGGATGACAGGAATTCATTTCAGAACTAAACATAGATCATTTCTACTTCTTTTGCCATCTTCTTCATTCTGAGCCAGTAAATAATCTTTAAAATTAATTCTAATATCTCATCTTCCGACATTTGATGAAGCTCCTCATCGCTTTTCTGCTTTAAAAGTTCATCGAGGACCTTTTCTCTTATTTGCTCTTTAAGTCCATCAAGGATTGTGCTTATCTTTGGATATTTTAAATAACATGGCATTTCAGGTATCACTTAATTTTCTTTTCTACTATTATAAAAAATTGAGTCATATTACATATATGTAGTAGATATACTAAATATTTATGGAATCAATAATCTATTAATCTAGTTAAGTAGAAAACGAATTTCGTAATTTTGGAGATTTACTAATGGAAAAAACACTCCCAAACTTGGCAAGTTCTGGGGCAATTCAGATCGCTGAAAAATTGAAATTAATCTCTGGAGGAAAAATTTTAGATGTTGCTACTGGAGATGGAGATTCTATTCAAATTCTCATCAACTTTTTGAAAAATTATGAGTCCGCAATCGGGATTGATATAAATGAGGAGGAACTAGAAAAAGCTCAAGCAAGATTTAATTATCAGCCGATTACAATCCAAAAGATGAGGGCAGAAAGGCTCAATTTTCTTGATAAATCATTTGATCTTGTATTTTTAGCAAACTCGATGCATCATATGCAGTATTTACAGGAAACTTTATCTGAAATGAAGCGAGTTCTAAAGAATGGTGGCTACTTTTTAATACAAGAGATGTTTTGCGATGGTAATCAAACAGATGCCCAGAAATGTGATACCGCGACTCACCAATTTGGAGCTGAAATTGATAGATTGTTAGGGACATATCATCGAGAAGAATTTACGAAGGATAAAATAATGGACATTATTTCTCAACTAGACCTGAAAGATTCAGTAATTTTTGAATCATCTAGATATCCGAGATGCCTTAAATGCCCCGAAATGTATGACTGTGAAGATCCTAAAAACCCTAGAAATATTAAATCAACACTAAACGAGATTGTTAAGATTTTAGAGCGAATAAAAGACCATAAAAATTACCTTAAGTTCAGAGAAAAAGCTGAAACAATCAAGCGGAAAATAAAAATACATGGGAGAGCTGGCACTTCAATTTTATTTTTTATTGGAATAAAGCAGGATTAGACACAGTTAGCCTATCTTTTTATTATTAAAAGAATTAAAAGGATTAAATTAGCTGTTTATGACAATCAATCGGGAAATTATAAATATTTAAATATTCTTAAAAGAAAGATCATTATTAGTCAAGTTTACTTCTAACTAAGAAATTCATAAGAAAAGATGATGTATTTTGGTCGATATAAAAGAAAAATTATGGGCTTTTGTATTATTGGCAGGTATTTTAGGGATTGTTTCAATCTTTACACCGACAATCTACATTAGTGATGAAGATGCCTTCATTTGGGTATGGAATCTCTATATTACCAATAATATCGGTTTTGTTCAAACCGATGAAATATTATTTACCCTAGGAGTCGTTGCAACAATTTTCATAGCACTTGGTACATTGATAACACTCTTCTCAGGAGTAGTGTCAAAGATTAAGAATAAAAATATAGGCATTTTTGCTCTTATTGGTGGTTTACTATTACTTCTCGGACCAATAATTTACCTGGGAGGTATATCCACTGAAGAAGGAATTTGGGAGTATTTTTCTGTTAACGTGGGTAGCATTTTACCATTGATCGCGGGAATTATCTCCATTCTAGCTGGAATTATGGGCATATTAAAGAGAAAATTATAAAATCCCCCCTTAAAATATTTTTTTTCAAGTTATCCTTTGATAATATGAAAATTAGAAGCTTACTTTCACACAAATGCATTATGCAGATTTAATTAAATTAAATAAATCCCTTGCGAGTTTTTTCATAATTGGAACATGTCCTTCCAATAGAATATGATTATTAATGATAATTGCTGGAGGTGTTAAATCACCATAATTCTTTATTGTATCACTCGCGTAAATATCTTCATAACTCACTTCAAAATTTTCCTTAAATTCTGGTATTGATGCAAACATGCGGTCAATTATATTCATAGTTTTACAACATTTAGCACAATAATTTTCTTCTTCGCCTTTTATTAATACATGCATAACCCATTTAGTCATTTTATGTCACTATGTTCTAATTCTTTTATTTCAACTAAATTATAAAATATTTCACCTAATAAATAAACTCTGAAAATCAAAATTGAGGAAATAAGGATAATTTGTGCCCTATGTCTCTCTATCCACATAATCCGACTTCAAAGACAAATCTTTATATTAACCAATCAATCATTATATTCTTTTAACAGGATAAGCAACTTCTGATCTTTTAGTAATAAAAGAATCATCAAGATCATTAGCTATTCGTCTCGCAATTTTAATTGGAATGCCTATCGATAAGTAATTCTGAGGAAACCAATAATTTCCAGTAGGATCAGTAGGACCAATTATAATGCAATTTTGATCCCCATTTTCGGTCATCCCTGCTGGATATGTTATAAATGAGGCACATGAAGGGCCCCAAGGAACCTGAATAGTAGAATCTTCTTCTGGTCGAAAATAAGCCAATGAACACATATTTCTTATCTGCTCTGAAAACCCGAAACAAACAATAGCTTTAGCATCAAGATCAGTATCTATAGAACTACACTTTTGAATTACCATATATTTTCCAAGAGGAGTAATTTTACCGATTGAGTTTAATTGCTTTTCAGCAAGTTCAGGATTAGCTATTAAAAATTCAGCAGCTCCACTCCTAAAATCTTCTGAACCTGTTGATATAAAATATTTTAGCATCGGTAAAAATGGTTTATATCCAAACCATGCTTGACCTCCAGGACAACAACCTTCCAAAGTATCATTTCCGATGTATGCTGAATCGAAACTTTTATCAACTGATAAGGTAAAAATAGTATTTGCAATACAACGATTAATTTTGCTAATTGGAACGGCATTATTTGGGACTAATTCTGAACCATAGACGCATAATGGGCTTGCTTTTAACCTTCCTGCTTGAGTTAATTTCATACTAATTTCTTTAATTGATAACGTTTCCATAAATAATTCTAATGAATTCTTGATTTAATATATTTAATAAAATAGAATTTGAAATTGTCTTTGAATTATTAAAATTATATTTAATAATTATTATAT
>JBHLRJ010000161.1:0-7422 GCA_048882645.1 Candidatus Thorarchaeota archaeon | reverse complement strand
TACAATATCTAGAAAATTCATACGAACAAAATAGGGGAGTAAATTATAGAAGATATTTCTAATAAAATTGTCAATTATTATGTAACCTGAGTTCATTAAGATAAGAAATTTAATCTTCTCAGGGTGTTTCATTGTAAATAGCTGTCCAATCATCCCACCGACAAGAGAATGACCAATTATTCCATATTCATCATTTATCTCTAAATATTTCAACAAATCTTCTAAATCCCTGATTATATCATATCTCAAATTTTTAGAAAGGTTAATTTCTTTCGGATGATCACTCCTTCCATGTCCCAATGCATCAAAAGCAAGTATACGGTAATCTTCTTTTAATATTTTTATTTGGGATTTGAAGAATGATGCCGAAGAGGCGAATCCATGAAGTAAAATAATAGTACAGTTCTTTGAATCCGGATTGATGTTCTCGTAATAAAGGTTATATCCCTCTTGATTCTTGAAGTAAGGCATAGGACCAAAGATGCTATTATTTTAATAATTTATGAAATAATAGATTCAAAAAATACTTTTGTAATTTCAAATTTAAACTAGGTCGACAAAAATGAGAGAGGAATTATAATATAAAAAAAATTATTTTAATTAATACTAAAGATCTTTCGTTACGCGTTTTTTCTCATTTATTTCAAGAACAGTGGGCATAAAAATTCTCATTAACTTTTTGTAAATTTTTGAATTAGCTTTATCTGGGATTTTTACATCTATGAATCTAACCATTGTATTAATAGCATCAGTCAGAATATTGTAATTCCCACAACCATAAAATCCTAAAATAGCAGCTCCTAAGGCGGCTCCATCTTTAATTTCCGGAACTTTTATTGATTTTCCTATTACATCAGCAAACATTTGAGCCCAAAAATCACTATTCATACCCCCTCCATCTACTGGTAATTCTGTTGTTTTTTGTCCACCCATACCTTCTAATATGTTAAGGTACATTTGGGCACTAAGGACCGCAGATTCCATTATTGCTCGTATCATATGACTTCTTGTATGATTTAAGCTTAAACCATGAATTGTACCCTTTCTAAAGATATACAATGGAATAAATAACAGACCTTCACTTGCTGGAGGTGATTTCTCTGCTTCTTTTGCTAAAACTTCATATACATTCACATTTTTTTCTTCACTTTCCTTTATCTGTAATTGAGAAAAATTATCTTTAAACCATTGTAACGCTGTTCCAGTCCCAGGTATTGTCCCCTCAATTACCCATTTATCCTTTACCACATGTGGTAATGAAAAAATTGGGATATCTCCTACTGGTTTGATAGGTCCATCCACAACATAATCAACAAAGGTCCCTGTTCCTATTGTTGCTTTTGCTTGACCCTTATTTATTACTCCCAAACCTAATGCCGAACACTGTTGGTCTCCTCCTCCCAATATTACAGGAATATCTTGTTTTAGTCTAAGGGCGCTTGCAGCTTCAGAAGAGAGATTTCCAATAGTTTCACCCGAAGAATGCAATTCAGGCCATAAGTCTATAGGAATATCATACAATTCTGCCAGATTTTCATCCCACTTCAATGTGTCCATATTTAGAATTCCATATATTCCATTAGATGGATCAGTAACACATTCCCCACATAATTTCATATAAATGAAAGAATCCGGGGAAATAATCTTAAAAGCCTTATTATACAAATCAGGCTTATTCTGTTTTAACCACAAAATCTTTGGGATTGCTCTCCTTAATCCGCCTTCCTCTTGAAATGATTTCATATCTGTTACTTCTCTCTCATCCATCCATGTGAGAGCTGGATGCAGAACTGTTCCATTTTTATCAATAATAGTTGTAGTAGCTCGATGAAATGTAGCAACTATTCCAATTATATCATTAAGATTAAAGCTATTACTTTTTACAACGTTAGTACATGTATTTTTAATTGCATTCCACCAAATGGAAGGATTTTGTTCCGAAACTCCTACTGGTTGTTTTGAGATTACATATTCTTCATAATCTTTAACTATTTCCTTCCCATTTATATCAAAAATTATAGTTCTCGATCCTGTGGTTCCTACATCAAATACACATATTAGATCGCTCATTAAATCACATTATTGTCCTTTTTATTAAGATTTAATTTTATTTAATTAAAATTTATAGGGTTCTAACTAATAATTCAGAAACATCTATTATTTTGATTTTCTCTTTGTCATCATCTTTAATGCCATATTTTAAACCTAATTCACAAAGTGGACAAGCTGACACAATATTAAAAGTTCCTGTCTCTTTTAATTCATTGATTCTGCTTTGTGCTTCTTTAATAGATAAATCCTTATCTGCCCAATGAGCTGTACCACTCCAACCACAGCAATGCACAAATTCTTTATTAAATATTGGTTCTTTAACCGTTAAATTTGGAATTGCATGCAAAACTGTACGTATTGAAGAAGTATCATCTAAGTTCCTAGCTATTAAGCATGGATCATGTATAGTTACTGATGAAACTGATAGATAATTTTCAGGTATTAATTTTTTTTCTTTAATGAGTTGTGCAAAGTATTCAACAATATGTATAATTTTTACATCAGTCTTAATATTCACACTCTCATATCTTTTAGTAAGGGTTAGCACACACCCAGGACAATCCGAAACCACCAACTTGGCTCCTGTGCTTTCAATAAGCTTCTTATTCATTTCCGCAAATTTTATTCCAGTCTTTAAATCCCTTATATTGAAAGCAGGGCCCCCACAACATACTTTTTTTTCTAAATTTGTAGAGAATTTGATACCTGCTTTTTTAAGTATCTCAATATTTGCCTTAACAACCTCAGGAAATTTCATCATTTCACATCCGATATAATAATAGATTTCATCTTCTCCCTCAGTTTCAATATTTTCAATTCCCTTCTCTTTATATGTTTCATATATATTGTAATCTTCAATTGTATTCGTCTTATTAAGTTTACTTATCTGTGTTTTGCAATAATCCGGCATCAAACCTTTCTCATTAAGATCATCTCTCACAGTTTCAAGGAGTGACACTACAGAAAATTCAAAAGGACACCATACTTTACAAGTCTCTTCATTACTACACTTGTACATTAGATCTAAAAATGGTTTATTTTCTTTTTTTGAAGGATCGATTCTACCTATAGTAAGATAGTAACCAATTCTTGCTTTGTATGCAGGACTCATAGTTTCCTTCTGTTCTGCTTGAAGAGTTCCGCAATCGAAGCGACACATATTTGGGCAGAGCATACAATTTATTAGATTCTTAACATCTGCTTTAAATTCTCCTTTCGGATAAAAGTTTTCCTGGACTAAGCGAAGATTTTTTAATATCTTTCTTCTTACCTCTCTATCGGCTTTACTTAAAAGAGGGATAATCCATTTATATTTCTCTAAAGTTTCCAATTAATCTTCACCTCCTTTCCAGACACTTTCATATATTTTACCCGGATTTAAAATATTATTTGGATCTAACACTTTTTTAATATCTCTTAAAATTTCCATACTTTTGCCCAATTCAGCATCCATCCAATAAGATCTATTAAGGCCTATTCCATGATGATGAGCAATTGATCCTCCCGCATCTAATACAGCTTTAATGGTTGTATTCCAAACTTGTTGATAAAACTCAAAATTCGTTTGCTCTCCAGTTTCAACTCCTCCGAATGAGAAATAAAATCCAGCTCCGTTAGGATAGAAATGAGAAACATGAGCTGTAAATAAAAGGAGTCCCTTAATTTTGTTTACAGTCTCCAATACCGCTCTATACATCATAGCAGCTTTCTCCCACGAAATTGAAACTTCAATTGTATCAAATGTTATCTTATTTGGAGGAGAAGAACTGGTCTCTGTAACTCGAAATCTTGTTTCAAACCAATGATCAACTGGATGTTCCCCGCAGTTCACACCAGAATTTATTTCACATTTCTCTCCTGTAATTGTGCTCTCTAAATCTACAAGCCTTTCATTTCCCTCACAAACAAAGACAACCATTACTTTATCAAGAGCTTTTTCAATTTCTGGAAAGTGTCTTCTAGTTTCATCTTTATCATAGATTCTCACGACAGCAGGATATACTTGTTCTCTCAAAATTTGTCTAACTGCTTCTAATGAGTCTTCGAAAGTAGGAAATGCATATGATAATTTCTTTCTCTTTTCAGGATAAGGCCAAATTTTTAAAGTAGCTTTTGTTACTATTCCAAGGGTTCCCTCATTACCAATAAATAGCTTGTCGAATTGAGGTCCAGTTGCAGCTCTAACTATAGGTTTGAAATTGATTATTTCTCCTTGAGGCAATACAATTTCTAAACCTAGGACAATATCCTCTATTTTACCATACTTTGTAGAGAATTGACCTGCCGCCCTGTTAGCTATCCATCCTCCTACAGAAGAAGTGTAAAGAGATTGGGGAATATGACCACAAGTATAACCCTTAGAGTTTAAGTATCGTTCTAGATTCATTCCATTTGTACCAGTTTCAACTGTTACTGTTAGATTTTTATCATTAATCTCATGAATCTTGCTAAATTTTTTCATATCAATGATAATTCCCCCGCGTATCGGTATTGCACCTCCAACTACTCCAGATCCCTCACCGTAAGGAATTACTGGTATCTTTTCTTGATTAGCTAATTTTAATGTTTCACTAATTTGGTTAGCTGATTCGGGCCACGTAATAAAATCAGCTAATCCTGCAATCTTTCCTTCTAAAGTCCAATTAAATGCGATTAAAGAGGAATCTTTACTGTACGCCAATAAATCTATCTCTTCAGTTGATACATTCTGTTCTCCAACAATTTCGCATAATTTAGACTTAATCCTCGATTTATTTTCGATAATTACACGCTTATCTTTATAGATTAACTCAAAATCATTTATGTCCATTTATAATCAGTATATATTTTAAGACAATTATCTTACTAAAATGATTTTAATAAATATAAAATTTATATTTTTAAGACTATTCATACACCTCTTCTAAGAATAAGGCCGATAGGTTCATTCTATGGGTATATTGTTTCTCCAGTTTCTTTATTTACCTTCAGATGTTTAAATTTCGCTGTACTTCTGATTAATTCGTTGCTCCTTGAAATCTTTTCAACAACATCTGGCGGAAATAAATATTTGGCAAGGTGAATTATCATTTCTTTAGTTTCAATACAATTAAACAATTTTAAACTCTCTAAGGAATAAAATAATTCACTTACTAAATCATAGTTAGTGTCAATAGAGAAATCGAGAAGTTCTAGATTTCTATAGATCCTTGATATAACATTGCTTAATATATCATACTCTATTAATTTATCAAGAGTATTATTCATAAAATGGTTAAACAAGACATAATAAGTAGCCTCTGATGAGACAAAACCATCTCTAAATTGTTTTATTCCCTCAGAGGTAACACGTCGTTCAATTTCTTCGGAGAGAATACTCACTTCGCGTTCTAATTTGGGTACACCTAATCGGTGATATAATTTTAAAATAACAACCAATTGAGATGTTTCAAGATCTTTTAAATAGGAAGGATCGAAGAATTCAGGAACTGGTTTTATTAAACAAGTAATCTGCTCGAGATCTAAAAATACTTTCATTAATTCAGTCGATTTAATAAAATAATAAGCACCATCAGTAGCTTCGATGATTGGGCATGCATACCTATCGATGGCTTCACCATGTAAATTTATTAGAAACTCTCTAATTTTCTTTTTATCAAGTTTTACGCCTAAATGTTTAGCTAGATATATTCCACAAAAATAAATATCTGGATTCTTTAACGATACTAAAGGCACATCAATAAGCCATTCATCAATATTATTTTCGAGATATGATTTTATATGGGAAAAATCAAACATATGTTGAAGATTAAAAAAATCTATGATTCGAAATATGAGATATATTAATTGAAGTTTATATTCTGGTTCTTTAACATCTTCCAACCTTTCTATTTTCTCTTTATTCTCTTTAAACTTATATATAATTCGCTCTTGAATTTGAATATATTTTTTAAAATTTTCTCTCTTTTCTGGATATTGTTCAATTAATGTTTTTAAATTCCTCAATTCCATGATAAATTCAATTGGTAGAAAACCTTTCTTCTTTAATGCTAGCATTAATGGTACAACTTCTATATCAACTAAGTAATCCACTATCTTTTCTAAAAAAAATTCATAAATAACTGGTGCTATTTTCCGTTCGTACAACTTAATAGGAGTATTTACTCTAGGGAATTCATCATCCCGTATCTCTAAATATGGATCTAAAAATTTACTTTCAATACTAGATTGGTTATAGCCTAGTTCAACAAATTCTTTTGTAAGATTGCTTGTTAATTCTCTTAGTTTAGCATTCAAAGTAGATCTTTCAATTGGTTCATTTTCAAAAAAGCTAATTATCTTACCTTGAAAAGCTTGATCAATATTATTATAGATAAGGTCTATACCCTTAAGGTATATTTCCAAGATGTTATAGAGTCCCTGAAAAATCATTATTTAATCCATATATCAAAAATAATTCTTCTTTATTCTGCTTAATTTAGATATGAATTACAAAAATTAATATTTTACTTTTATTTAATATATCATTGCTTTTTACCTATAGCGAGAGGATTATATTAACCGAGATTATCAGTTTTTCTCAATTTTTTAAATAGATGTCGAAATCCCATGATCGGGTGAGTATATATCATTCTAGGTCCAGCAAAGCGCATTACCTTTCGAATCTTATCCCTCATTTCTGGTTTATAACAATGTATAGGGCATTTCTCACAAGTGGGTTTGCTTTCGCCAAATCTGCAAAAGTTTAAACGTTTTTCAGCATATTCAAATAATTCTGAACATTCTCGACATAATTCTCCATGATACTCATGAAATTTATTACAATACATCTCAATCATTGTATGTATCGTCATTCTTTCTTTTTCTAAAGATGTATTTGGAAAATTCATTCTAGTATTTTATTCACTTATTTTAATTGTATGATGAAATAATTTTAAATGGATTTTACGCTTATAATCCATAAACCTTATGTTTACTTAGATCTATCAAGAATAAATTCAAGAACGATATATTATATTATAGACTCACTGGTTGTATTTATGGAAAAGAAATCACTTAATACTAAAGAAATAATTGAGCATGGGCAGGTGATAATTAAAAAGCCTTATTATTTTCTGGCTTTAGTACTGACCTTTTTGGTTAATTTTGATAGCTCTGTAACCATCCCCATAATATCTAATTATGCACGAGTCGAGTTAGGTGCTTCATTTATTCTTGCTTCATTTATCGTGGGAGCATATTCGATGGTTCATATACCTTCTAACATCATTGCAGGAAGATTAGTAGATAAAATTGGAAGAAAAATTCTAATCACAGTTGGAATAATATTAGATGGGTTTTCTATTTTATTGTATTCTTTAGCTCGAACTCCATATTTCTTACTGTTTGCTA
>JBHLRJ010000160.1:5851-7900 GCA_048882645.1 Candidatus Thorarchaeota archaeon | reverse complement strand
TATCATTATCTTCCCATGTTCGATGAATCCTAACAAACCCATTTTCTATCGAAAAGTCAATTATTTTATTATTAATTTTAAGGATTATTTCTGATTCACTTGAGTTCAGATAGTGATATAAATCACTTGAAACCGGCTGATTCCGTGCCCAACCAGGAATTCGGAGAGCTAAGGTGAACTTTTTACCTTGGGGGATATTAACCTTTAATGTTACATTTCCCTCCCATGGGTAGTCTGTCTCTTGAGAAATTATTATCTCAGAACTATTTAATTGGAATTTTGCTTTGCTACCAATATATAAGTTGACAAAGAGAGTATTATCTTTTAATCCATAAATATAACTCGGTAATTTAGGGATAAAACGTGCTATATTTGTAGGGCAACATGGGCATTTCCACCAAGACTTCCTAGATTTCCCGTTTGAGGCAAGAGGGTTAGAATAGAAAAATTTTTTGCCATCTAATGATATTCCTGAGAGAAAACCATTATATAATATTCGTTCTAATACATCTAAATATTTCCCTTCTCCATAAACAAGAAATAAACGATGGTTCCAAAATATATTACCTATAGCGGCACATGTTTCTGTATATGCTTCAAGGTTAGGAAGTTCATAATTATCTCCAAAACTTTCTCCTTCTGATTGAGATCCAATTCCACCAGTGATATATAACTTTTTAGAAACAATGTTATTCCAAATACTATCTATTGCTTTCTTATATTCGGGATCATTATAAAGGGAGATAATATCTGTCATTGCCGAATACATATAAACTGCTCGAACAGCATGACCAACAGCTTCGTCTTGCTCAATAACTTTTTTATGAGATTGGTTATACTCTGAAGATCTTGTATCTTCAAAAAAGATTTTATTTCTGTTAGAATACTCCTCAAAATTGAATTTTTCTGTAGTGCCCCTAATGTCAAGGAAAAATTTAGCCAGGTCCAAATAAGATTTATTATTCGTGATTTTATAAAGACGAATCAATGCTAATTCAATTTCTTGATGACCCGGGATTCTTTCGAGTTTCCCTTTACCAAATTCTTTACATATGAGATCCGCACATTTAATCGCTACATTTAGTAGTTTCCTTTTACCTCTGGCTTGATAATATGCTATTCCTGCTTCAATAAGATGCCCCATATTATACAGTTCATGACTCATTATTGAAACTAGTTCCCATCTCTTTTTTCCTGCCCAAATATGAGGATTATCTGGACTTATTGTACGTACGGTATAAAGATATCCATCTTCTTCTTGCGCAGCGGCTATCTTATCAATTAGATCATTAATATATTCTTCAAACTTTAAATCTGAGTGAATTAATAATGAATAGGCTGCACCCTCAATGGCCTTAAATACATCAGAATCGTCAAAAGGGAATATTGGCTTTTTACCATCATTTACTAATCCTACGGCTCTTGAAAAGTTTGCAATTCTACCAGTTTTCTCACATTTTTGGAAGACGTGTTGAAGCGTAATCTCTGCGTTAGTATTAATTCGAGGTGCCCAAAATTTGTCGATGATCTTTACCTGATTCAAGGAGAGTGGTTGAATTGAATTGTATATCATCCTTTTGGGATCCTCCTTGTAGGTGGTAATCTAAATTATTGTTAAAAAACATTCTCTGAATAAAAATTTTATGATCTAATAAGAGTCAAATAACTTTATCGGTTCAATCAAGGCTTTTAATGCAGATCAACCTAGTTAAAATGATATGCTTTATTATGATTGTGAATTTAATTCTTTTGAGTTAATAATTAGATTGAAAAAAGAGAAATTTAAAAAACCTAATAAAATTATTTCTCTCTTATTCCATGTCAAAAGAAAAGCTATCATTAAAAACCAAAATTGCCTATGGTGGGCTTGGAGCGGGTATTGGTTTACCAAATAATATTGCGTTTTCAGCCATAACTTTCTTTTTTAATACGAAATTGGGATTAAATGCGGGATTTATTGGGATAGCATGGCTTATTTTTTCTATTTGGAACGCGATTAATGATCCCATATTTGGTTTTATCGAAGATCATACAAAATCAGAAAAGTAT
>JBHLRJ010000160.1:0-5841 GCA_048882645.1 Candidatus Thorarchaeota archaeon | reverse complement strand
ATTTTTCTGATTTTGTATGATCTTCGATAAAACCAAATATGGGATCATTAATCGCGTTCCAAATAGAAAAATATGGCAGAAGAATTCCCTATATCCGATTTGGTGCTCCTTTATATGGAATTGCTTTTATCTTATGCTGGATTCCCTTTGTAGATTTGAACAATCAATTAGCTCTTTTCTTCAACTTTTTGATGGTTTTAATGATTTTTGATACATTATTCACAATCCTGGGACTAATTAATTTTACTCTACCTGCGGAAATGGCGATAACTGCAAAAGCGAGGGCTAATTTATTAATATATGGTTCTTTTCTTTCTTCAATTTCATATTTGATTTCTTTTGTGTTACCTCTCCTTTTACTGACAGGAATTGATGCACCAGATTCTCCACAAATATTCGTTATTGCCATGATTATTGTGGGAATTATTTCTGCTTTAATTCTATTTATCTGTAGCTATTATCTAAAAGAGAATAAATATACTCAATTAGAAGACACTCTTCCAATTATCCAAGGAATAAAAGAAACTTTTAAAAATAAACCTTTTTTGATTTATGAGGTCGCAAATTTTATGTTTACTATTGCTCAAACAATTCTAACTACGGCAATTTTTTATTATGGAAATTATATATTAAGATTGCCAGGGTTCTTCAACACAATTCCATTAGTGTTGGTTTTTCTTATGATATTTCCATTTTTAATTGTGTTTAATAAGTTAGTTCCAAAATATGGAGTAAAAAAAACTTTCATATCCACAATTTTTTTAGCAGGAGTGGGTTTTCTCTTAACTTTTGTTATGGGGTGGACTATTTACTCTTCATTAATTGGCTTTATACTTATTGGTATTGGTTTTTCAGGATTTATGCTCTTGAACCAGGTTGTGGTTGCCGATATTGTGGATTACGATGAAATTAGAACAGGAAAACGCAGAGAAACCACTTATTCAGGAATTAATGCATTGATTACTAAACCAGCAATTTCAATAGCAAATTGGCTCTTTTTAGTGATTATAAGCGCCTTTTCTTTTGATGAGAAACAATTGATTCAGGAGTTCCCTGCCCAATATGGTATCATGCTTGGATTCGCGTTCATTCCTGCGATTTTTTTAATATTAGGGGCACTCACAATGTATAGTTATACATTAGACGGACCCAATTGGCTCGTTCAAAAAGAAGAAATTATTAAAATCCATGCTGAAAAAGAAGAAGCATATCTAAGGTACATGGAAAAACTTAAAAAATAAAGACTTTTTAACCTGAAGTACTATTTAAAGAAAAAACAACGTAATCTCCACGCAGTTTATATTCCTAAAGAGTTCCAAAAATAATTTTGTATAATATGATTCTCTTTTACCAAAATAATAAAAAAGCGATTAATATTTAACAACTTTATTATCTAATATCATTTCTTAGATAACTGATAAGTTTTACCTGTTTCAAGAAAAGCTTTGAAGTTTTCTGGTCTGCATTTGGGAGGTACTTCGCAACCAGATGCTAAAATATGTCCTCCATCAACCCCTAGTTTATCTATAAGTTTTTTAACGTAATCTTCGACTTGTCTTTGGCTTCCAATAGAAAATAAAGAACCACTTACATCACTCATAAGGCATAAATGATCTTTAAGGATTTCTTTAGCTCTAAATATATCTGTAAGTCCATCAAGGTCAATTATACATGAAGCTCTTGGTAAATCCTTAAAATAAGGGATATTTAAATTCCAACATTGGTCCAGATGAAGCCAAGATATAATTCCTTCATCATATAAACCTTCTACTATTCTTTTAGTATAAGGCCACCAGAATCGTTCAAAAATTTTCAAGGGATAAATAGCACCTTCTGCTCTTTCTTCAGGTATAAAAACCACATTGCCACCATTATATTTGCATTGTGCTTTAATGCTTTTTATAAATTCATCTGTCATTGTATTGAGTGCAGCTTCAACTAATTCAGGTCTATAATAAAGATCTTGTGTGAATTTAAGCATTGACCTATTTAGTGAAAGAGTAAAAAAAGGATGTAATCGGTTAGCTCCTGTTTTTAATCCAATTTTTCTTTTTATAATCCACTCTTGACCAGCTTTCAACGCAAGTTCAAAGAATTGTTTTCTAGCTTTATCTAAATCCTCAGGTGTCCAGTCACTTATTCGATAGATATACTCATTTGATACAAATTTTGACCAACCAATATCAGTAACAGTTTTATAATCTTCTACTTTCATCCACTCTCCTTCATCAAACTGTCCAAAATAATTATCGGGTAATTCTTGTCCTGGAGCTTTAAATTTAAGTCCAGATAGTAAATAGCCAGATTTATAAAGCGGGAAGGTTGTGTATCCATCCCACCCTCCAAATTCATCAAAAAATTTAAGCATTACTTCAAGACCCTTAATTGGTTCTTTATGCATTTCCGCTGTTGATAATCCATAATATGCTGCAGGTAGATCCATCCCTACAAGAGGACTAATTGGTACCCTATCGGGTTCTTCGAGATTAATTGCTGCAGTCATTCTTTCTTCTGGAGTCATGAATTCTTCTCTCATTCTTAAATTCCTCCTCGTGCTTTAATCATAATCTTTGAATTAATTAATTCTAAACAATATTGAACACCTTCTATAGCATCTATAGATTGGAAATCAGCACCTATATAATTTTTTACAAGAGTGGTAGTGATGCCTCCACCTACCATTATTTTCAATTTGTCCCGAAGCCCAGCTTCTTTCAATTTATTAATCACTTCTTTCATCGGATCAAAGGTTGTTGTGAGAAGAGCTGAAAATCCAAGAAAATCAGGTTGGATCTCTCTTACTTTCTCTACAACAATATCTGGATTGACATCTACACCTAAATCATAAACCTTAAAACCTTCTAATCTAAGGAGAATTGCAAGAACATTTTTTCCTAAATCATGAATATCTCCCTGTATTGTAGCAAGTATTATTTTACCTTTAATATCTCCCTCTGTTTTTATATCACCTAAATAAGGTTCAACTTGTTCCATTGCTTCTCTAAAAAGATCACCTGAAAGCATTAATTCCGCAAGAAAATATTCTTTCTTTTTGTATCTTTCACCAATCGCTTCCATTGCTTCTCTACATTCATTAAATATTTTCATTGGATCTTCTCCCTGATTAAGACGTTCTTGTACTTCGGATAAAACTTGATCGCGTTCCAATTCAATAAAATTGTTTGTTAAACGTGATGACATGATAACAGAAAAATGATTGAAGTTATATAAACAATATTATAGGCAAAGAAGTAAAATTAAGCTGACTATATATTAAATAACTGAGAGTGATTTTGCCTGTAAAAAAATAAAATATAAAAAAATTAGGATTATGTCTTTTCTAATTCCATCTTTGCGATAGCTTTCCCACTACGGAACGGTATATCTTCAATAGACATACCCGCTTCATAACCAAATTTCTCTTTGAAAGCTTCATTCAAAGATTGGAAATACAATGAAAGAGGTATATTTTGTGGACAATTATTGTCACAGTTACCACATTCAACACACCGATCAGCATCGTGAGCTATTCTTGTCAACTGGTAAGTTACTTTATCTATTGTTTTATCCTTTCTTTTCTTCTGTAATATGCAGTCAACACAATAGCAAACTGGACACCCTCTAATGCAAGTGTTGCACATCGTACATTTAAGTAACTCAGCAATTTTTTCTTCTTGTGATAGTTTATTCCATTCTTCCAAATCTTTTGCTCGTTTTTCTTTCGCTTTTTCTATAACTCCATTGTAAGTATCTTCATGTTCTTGTTTGATCTTGTCTGGAAGTTTTTTCTTAGGAATACCTGATTTATCAAGAATTTCATTTCCTTTATCTGAGTAAACTTTCAAAATAATCTCTTCAGAATCAATAGGAATACCAAGATCGCTCACGGTTAAGTCAGTAACTACAGGAATCTTTCTATAACACCGTAAACAATTTTCAGCTACCGTAAGATTAAGCTCTTTAGTGCTTCCATCGTCTAATTTAACAATGAGTCCCTTATCTCCAACCTTTTCCTTAATAATCTTTGTTGGATCTACATCTTTAACAGATCTCATTTCTCGTCCGGCTTTCGGAAGCATTCCTCTATCTTCAATTCCAACAATAAAGAGATTATCTAAATTTACTTGTCTGATTTTAGCGAGCTCAATTAATGCTCTTGTGTCACAAGGTCGTGCTATCAATCCAACCTTTTCATTCATCGCACCCGCGACAGATTTATGAAGGAATTTTGATGCAGAATCTGTCCTTGAATATCCAAAAGCAATTAATGGTGATAACGGGAAATTTTTAAGATCCTCTTCTTTTTCAACTAATTTTGGTTGAACTGTGAATCTATCAATATTTCCTGATTTTTTATCTATCCTCAATTCAGCTCCGATTATCTTATCTACAACTTTTTCTTTGAGTAAAGTTGCTAAGATCTTAGAGAAATCTTCACTCTTAATCAGATATTCTACCATTGCATCCATGTATTACCAACTCTAAAATTTAAATTATTAAATTCCAAATATTTACTAAATTTTCAAACTTCTTAATTAAATTTTTTACAATTTCCAATTAATTTTGTTAAAAACTATAATTATGTGTCTTATGGTGCACCCATTTCTTCAGCGTGAGTTCTCGTTTTTTCAACTCAGCTTCATTAGTAAACACATTATATTTTTAAGCCTTAGCTTTCGCCTTAGCTTTTTTTGGTGTGCCGCTTTTGATACGTACAGGACTTGGTCCTAGTTTACGAATGGTTTTATCGAATTCTGTAGCTTCTCTTTGAAATTTCTGACCTTCAGCAGCAGTGCAATATATTATTTTAATTCGCTCAGGACTTATTCCAACCGCTTTTAAAATTTCTTTGGTATATTCAACTTGTCTATAAGCATAGTAATTTCCTGTTTCATAATCGCATTCTCCAGGATATCAAGCATTAATAACTACACCATCAGCTCCTCTACCAAATGCCCGCATTATTAAGTCAGATCCTACACGCCCCGTACAAGGTACGAGTACATTACGAATCGAATCAGGATACTGTGCACGTATTGTTCCTGCCATATCTGCTGAACCATAACCTCATTTCCAACAAGCGTACACTATTATTTTAATATCATTTGTTTCTGTCATTTTCCTTACCTCTCTAATCCTCCACAAGTGGTAATAATTGATCTACTAATGCCATGTATTGTTCGTCTCTAAAGTAAGTTAATTCAATTGCTTTAGAAGGACATAAACTTGCACAGGTTCCACATCCTCGACAATTTATTAAATCAACAACGATATTTCCAGTTTCATTTATTGAAATAGCGGTGTATGGACAAGCTTCTATGCATTTGTAGCATTTTGCGCAACGCTCATCTGAAGGTGTAGCTCGAATTAATTCCATAGTATATTCTCCTTTACCCATGGGAATACCTGCTACTGATGCTGCACCTCTCGCTTGACTCACTGCTTTATCAATCTCTTTTTGACCTTGAGCAGAACCGCAAATATAGATACCAGGAACCTTTGTGCTAATAGGATCCAATCGAGCATGATATTCTTTTAAGAAACCGTCAGGACTTCGCTCCATATTTAATACTTTAGCAATTTCTAATGTTCCTTGAGATGGAAGAGACGCTGGTGATAATACAACCATGTGGGCTTCCATTGTTACTACTGAATTCGTTCCTACTGGTTCAAACTGCACGGTAAGGTTTTTCGTTAAAGGGTCCTCCGTTATGCTCCCAACAAGCCCTTTTACGAAAATAATTCCCGCATTTCTAGATCTTCTGTAGTATTCTTCATAATCTTTCCCTGCACAGCGCATATCTATGTAGGTGCATATGATCTGTGAATCGGGGTATTCAG
>JBHLRJ010000159.1:0-7940 GCA_048882645.1 Candidatus Thorarchaeota archaeon | reverse complement strand
ATGTGAGTGTCCCAAATACTATGCGTGTTGGTCCATTTACTCCAACAGTGTTAGTAAAAAAGCGATATTTAATTTATTACTTTTTCTTAATATGGGCTAGTATAATTCCTGTTCTTTTGGAGTTTTGGATTTATTGGCAGTTATTATGGAGTGATTATAGACCCGTTCATTTCTACACGTATCTCCCTCTTCTCGCTTTTTTAATGTACATTACAATTGTATTTTCTGCTATCTTTTTTGCCAAGATATTATTACTAATAGTTAATGCTGTCCATAAACCAAGAGAAGGGACGTTCTTACGGGTTCCTGCTGACAAAGATTATTGCTTTTGGAGTATACGTAACACAATAAAGAGATGGCCAGTGTGGTTGGCACACAGATTTCCTTTTCCAGGAATCTTAGATAATATATGTTTCAAAACATTCGGTGTCAAGACGAAGATATCTAATAGTCTTTTCGAGGGCTGGGTGGATACGGAATTCATAAAATTTGGGCACGATGTGGTTGTTGGGCAAGGTGCTATTGTCCAATCTGCTGTAATCATTGGTAACCTTTTGATAATTAGAAAAACAGTTATTGAGGAAGATGTACGAATAGGATCACATGCAATTGTGATGCCTGGAACCCATATAGGCCATAATTGCATTCTTGCTGCCAATTCAGTTACTACTGTTGGACAAGTTTTAGAGCAGGGATGGATTTATGTCGGAATACCCGCTAAAAAGTTCAAGAAAAATTATTTCTTTGAAGATGGCCTTGAGGAAAAGTTGGGTTATGTTGAGGATGTTGAGGAGTTACGCGAAAAATACGAAGAAATATACACAAAAAGGAGAGATGAACTTACCCATAAAGAACGAAAAGAATTAAAAAGAGAAAAGAAAGAAGCAGAAAAGAAAAGATTTGATATTACCATTGAGAAAGAAGATTCTGATGATTTTGATGATGGATTTAATATATAATGTAATCTGAGTTCTTATTAGTATTCAAGAACACCAGTATGCATAATCATCTTCCATTCTTTTCCTACTTTTGAATATACTTTACAAACTCTACCCTTCCAATGTTCTCTGTTCCCCTCAGAATCAGCCCATAGAGTATCAATATCAACAACTGCAAATGCTCCATCACCTTCTTTGGAGATTTCAATTTTTCTTATTACTCTCTCATTATGAACAAGTTGATGCGTATTAAAAAGATCTAGCCACTCCTTTCTCCACCTATTGTAATCATATCTACCCCATTCAAGAACCCAATCCATCGGATCATGTGATAGAGGAGTTCTAGGCCATGGCCAGACCATATCTGGATGAAATACTGTCAATAAAAGTTCTACGTCTTTATTATTCCAATCTGTTGTTTCCCTATTAACTATTTCTTCTATTTCCTTTTTGATTTCACTTTTTAACATAATAATCACATGAATTTTAGAGTTTTTTCCACAATTAAAATGATGATTGTAAGGTGGATATGTATATATAAGAATGAACATTTTAAAATAGAGTTCGAATATCTTTAGAAAAGAATAATATAAAAAAATAAAATGAACGCTAAAACATTATATGAAAAAATCGATTCAGATTTCGAGCTTGATAAATGTAGCGATGATTGGAAGGGTATAGAGTCTAATGAATACGTCAGCGATAACTTTAAGCAACGCTACATGGGGATACTATTAGATAATACTCAAGAGATTGAATCAGTTTATACTGCTGTATTTCCAAGTGATAAAGTCCTAATTAAGATTTTAGATTCAGGAAAAGAAAATATTCTCTTATTTACTCATCATCCAATGATTTGGGACATAAGAAAACCATCAATTTTTCAACATATTTCTTACGATTTACTTCCTCAACTAAAACAAAATAGTATTTCGATTTATACCATTCATGTACCCTTAGATAAAAATGGAGAGTATTCTACAGGTACAAATTTAGCAAGGGCATTGGAAATTGTTATAGAGGGGGAATTCTATGAATATTTTGGAGTAATGGTTGGCGTTCTTGGAAAAACGGAGTTAAATACGCCTGAAGAATTAGCAGATAAGTTAAGTTCAATTATTGGTCATAAATCGAAACTTTGGAAATATGGTTCTGATGAAATTATAAATAATAGAGTTACAGTAGTTGGTGGTGGAGGTAATAATCTTGAAGGAATTGAAGAGATTGTAGAATTAGGTATTAATACTTATGTTACCGGCATAACTGTTTTAAACGATTTTAGTAGACCTGTACATGACTTTGAAAAAGAAAAAGGAATAAATCTGATTGGAGGGACACATTATTCGACTGAAAAATTTGCGTGTATTGCCGTATGTAAATACTTTAAAGACTTTGGTTTAAGTTGTGAATTTATTGAAGATGATCCTGTATTGGAAGATTTAGAGTAGATATTTTGATTTAAAAAGCATATTTCTGGTTATTAATCTTTTCATAGATTTCTTGAGTTAGGAGCATATATTCAGACTCATTTGGCAACAAAACGTATAAAGGGTCATCTATCTGAGTGAAATCAAATCCTTCTTTTTTAAGTTCTACTTTTTTAATTTTAAAACTATTAGTAGTTGAAATTTTAGATTTAAATCTAAGGAATATCGGAATAGCATAAGGGGCAAGATTTTCTTTAAGAATATTCGCTAATCCTTTGAAATTAAATTTTTCAATATCAGTATTGGGAACAACTGCAGCCATTCCTGCCCTTCCGTCTGTGTTTGCTATCTTAACACCGTAGGCGGAGGATATAGAGACATCATCAAACATGTTGATTATTTGTTCCACTTCTGTTGTTGATACATTATGTCCTTTCCAACGGAAGGTATCTCCTAAACGATCTACAAATTGAGCGTGATTACAACCTTGATTTCTCATTAAATCTCCAGTATTAAACCAAGCATCTCCCTGCTTGAAAATATTCCTAAACAGCTTTATTTCAGTGGCTTTTTCATCAGTATACCCCGTAAAAGTGTTATCCCCTACGCTTTCGCCTAAGAGTAAACCAACTTCGCCGCGTCGTACTCTTCTCATGAAACCTCTTTTACTTAAGATTGGTTTATCTTCATCAAGATCATATCTTACTATAGCATAGCTACCAAAAGAGTAACCGCATGTACAATCAAAATTTAAAACATTTCCAAATGAAACATTTCCTTCTGATGAGCCGTAGAATTCTCCTATTTGAGGGATATCAAAACGCTTTTTAAAATCCGCCCATATTTCTGGACGAAGTCCATTTCCTATAACTACTCTTACAGGATTATCTGAATCATTAGGCTTCGGAGGTTGATTCATTAAGTATCGACATACTTCTCCAACATAATTAAAAGCAGTAGCATTGAACTTACGAATATCATCCCAGAAATGACTGGCACTAAATTTCCGAGCAATTGCTAAAGTGCCGCCTCCAACTAAAATAGATGACCATCCTGTCATAATTGCTGTACCATGAAAGAAAGGAAGTGCGATATACATAGTATCCTCAGGAGTGAAATTAGCAAACATCTTTGCAAAAACAATTCCGGGTAACACTAACCTACGATGAGTTAATCTTGCTGCTTTAGGTAATCCAGTAGTCCCCGATGTAAACAGATATGCAATCACATCGGTTGTATTAACATTATCAGTAGTTGATGGATTATCAATGGGAAAATCCTTAACTTTTTCTGATAAATCAATAAACTCCTCTGGAAGGTTTATATCGCCATAGTCAGGTATAAAACAAAATTGTATAACATCTGACAAGTTGAGTTCAGATTTAACATTATTAAAAGCCTCAAAGCATTCTTTGTCAATAATCATTATTTTTCCGGGAGTCAAGTTTAAACAATGTGCTAAGGTTTTTTTCCTTAGGTCAGTATTAATTAATGAGGAGATTATTCCGACTTTCGCATTAGCACTAAAAACTAGTAAAAGTTCAATTCGGTTTTTTACTAAGACCTTAGCAACATCTCCTTTCCTTAAGCCCATAGAAATAAAATAATTCGAATATTGGTTAACTAAGTTATTAAACTCCTTGTAGGTAAGTTTAATATCTTCAAATTTAATGGCTATATTATTAGGGTATTTTTGAGCATTTTCTTCAAGAAGCGATCCCCATGAAATTTTGTTCTCAGTACCCAATTTTTCGAGTTCTGGTAAAAGATGTCCATATTTATTCACCCATTCTTGAAATCTCTTGTTAAACTCATTAACATCAATGAGATTTGAGTTATCTGATTTTAAAACTCCTGATATTTGAATTCCCCCTGTTAAATATTTTTAACTTATTCATTAGATATAATAGAGCATTTCCAATTATAAACCTTATAACAGTTCAATATATGATACTTTTGAGTGATGTTATTTAGTTTAAATTTCGTTTAGAGCAAGTTCTGAATAAAAACTAATTTAAAATGTTGAATAATGTTTTATCTTGAGTAAGTCATATCCTAATTTGTTGAATTGACACTCTTTTATACAAACCGAGCAGCCATGATTCTCTACAAAATAAGGAAAGCATTTTTCGGTTTCTATATGGTTTATTAATCCATTATTTTGTTCAATTGATACTATTTTTATTGCAGATGTAGGACATTTACGGATACATACTCCGCATTTTTTACACCAGTCCTCTATCCAACTATGTGGATTATCAATCGAGAAGGGTAAATTCTCAATAGAGGTAAGTACCGCAGCGATCCGCATCCTAGGGCCATATTTAGGAGTAATTATCATTCCATGGTGCCCCTGCCACCCCAGACCAGCAATTTTTGCAATTGGGGGAGTGAGTACTGCACCACCTAAAGGATGTATTGGATGAGCTCCGAATCCATTTTTTCTCAGGTAATTCGCGATCTTATTCGTGGCTATTCCAAGATCCCTATATGTGCGATGAACCTCATGAAAAGTGTCGTAACTAGGTGCCTTATCAATTTTTTCCTTATTCATTTCCATTATTAAAACGATGCAATTTTTGTACAAGATGCTTTTATTTTGAAAAATATATTTTGAAGGCAGCTCGCAATACCCAATCATCCCAATTCCCAGTGACATAATGAAATCCTGTAAATTTTGAAGTTCATTATTAGATATTGTTGTTTTTGGACTAGAAGGATTTTTATTAATCTCATTAAATCCTTTTAAAATACCTCTTATACTTCCAATTAAAACAGGCAGAATCTTGAATCTGAAGAATTTAGTAGATTTCCCCTCTTCAATACGTTTAATTGCTTCCAGAGGAATCTCAAATCGTACAGGTGATTCTGGAGTAGATGAAATACACTTATATAACTCCTTGATTTTTCCTTCTTTTTCTAGTATTTTCATATACCGCAGTTTACCGATTTTTATCAGAGTAGCTTCTTTAATACGCTGTCGTAATCCCATATTTATGATAAAGCTCCATAATCTAAAAAATATTGTTAAAAGAAGTAAATCTCTCCTTAAATTCTAATAATGATGATTCTATTTCCAAATAGATACATACATATTAATAATGTAAAATTAAAATAACAGATCATGATAAAGATGAACTCTAAGGTTGATGAATATTTAAGTAAAATCGAAAAGTGGCATGAAGAAATGAAGAAATTGAGAATAATAATTCTTGACTGTGGGTTGACTGAAGAATTGAAGTGGGGTAAACCTTGTTACACGTTTCAAAAAAGTAACATAGTTATAATACAAGGATTTAAAGGATACTGTGCGCTTATGTTTTTCAAAGGTGTCTTGTTAAAAGATACCAATGGTATTCTAATCAAACCTGGGGAGCATACGCAGGCGGGGCGCCAGATTCGGTTCACCAATGTTCAGGAAATAGTGGAGATGGAACCCATCTTGAAAGCCTATATTGATGAAGCCGTTGAAGTGGAAAAAGCGGGTTTGAAAGTGAATTTTAAAAAGACTACGGAATTCATAATTCCTGAAGAATTTCAAAATAAATTAGATGAAAATCCTACCTTGAAAACTGCTTTTGATGCATTGACACCGGGACGGCAAAGAGCATACATTTTTTATTTTTCTCAACCCAAACAATCTAAAACTCGGAAATCAAGGGTAGAAAAATATATGCAGCAAATTCTCAATGGAAAGGGATTAAATGATTAGTATATTTGATGAGAAAATAAATTAATCAAACTTTATGATATTACATTAGTATTAATCTTTAAAACAAAGTTATTATTAAATTCGTGTTAGAAAGATTGATTTAAATACAATCTTATCTTATTGATATAATTGTAAATTCCGCAACCTTAATTCAATAGGTTTGAGAATGTCGAATAAGAAACTTATTAGTATCATTTTAGCGGTAATTATAGGGTGTAGTTTTATCATTATTCTCCCAATTCAAATAATTTTAATCCATCTCTCACCATATGATACTATTAATGAATCTTATAGTTTCATCTATCAACTTAGTTCACCATCTTCTATTGAAAACCTTTATCTTAATGTTGATGAAGGTAATATAGAAATACGATATATTGATCCATCAGTTGATTATTATGTGTTGATAGAGGCAGATATTGAGTTGATTGGGAAAAATTTAGCAGGAAATTCATATGAAGATTACTTGAATATCTCTTGGTACAACTCAAGTTCTCCAGCAAATTTCAGATTGGAAATTATATCAGATGATTGGTTTAATCCATCATTGTGGTTAATAAAAGATGTTAGTATAATTGTAACTCTCAGGAAAGATATTGTTTTTAATATAATTACAAATCTAATCGAAGGGAACTATGAAATAACAGTTCCATGGCCAGTTTCAATTGGGAATTTACTAACAAATGTTTCCAATGGAAATATTTTATATGATTTTGATTTATGCTCAATCCAAGGGAACATAACTGGAATAACAAATAAAGGAGATTTTGAGTTAAAATCATATAATGTGGAATATACTCAAAATTGTAATTGGTTACTTACTAGTACTGGTAGTGATATGAATATTGCAATTTATCAAGAAGAAGAAATGGGTGCTAATATAACTGGCACTGCTATGATAATTGATGGCACCTTAAATCTTTTTTATAAAGACAATAGTGCAAATATTGGAGCAAATTTTTTTTTCCCTTTATTATCAGGAAATCCTGGTGGGGTTCTGGAGGGATTTTATACTATTTTCCAAAGTGAAAAGACATGGTTTATTTCTTTTGATTTTCCTACTATAAATAATTATAATCTATCATTTTATATTACAAATCCCTGTACTAGATGTCGCAATATAGCACTTCACAGTGATTAGAAATTTACTAAAGCTAATCTGTTTTATAAATTACACTGTTTAAAAAATTAATTCTGTTTTAAACAAAATAGACTAATTTCAAATTGTCTTTAAATGGGTGGGGATACCATCCTCTTAAATTCGATACGTAAATGTCTGTCCGTGTCCTGGAATTAAGCCAAACATTTGGGTAAACTTCTTCAACCAGACGTTTTTGAATTTTATAATATAATTGTCTTCTAGCAGTAGAATTTATCTCCATTAAAGCGTCTTCCAGCAATTCTTGTAAGACTGTATCATTCACTTGCCCCATATTCTCTCCAAGCCGTTTATTTGTGTAAAATTCATTAATAAAGTTGCTAGGATCGTTATAATCTGCATACCAAAAACTATAGCCAAGTTCAATCATATCTCTATGATAGCCGCCAATTTCATAGTTTATAAACCACCATTCTGCTGCAGATAAATTAAAAGGTTCTACTTTTACTCCAAGTTGTTTAAGATTTTCAACAATTCGATCTGCATACCATATGCTCCACGGCCAATTATAACAAGCTGAATAATTATAAATCGCAAGAGGAGTTGAACTATTTGCTAACAGTTCCCATTCATTACCTGCACTAATATTATTATTTGCAGTTAATTGATCAGTTCCAGGCCAATTTCCATCTTTTAAAGTTCTTCTTGCGACGGTAATATTATAATAAGGTAGATCAATACCTGTTATATTATGATATAAGATA
>JBHLRJ010000158.1:0-8169 GCA_048882645.1 Candidatus Thorarchaeota archaeon | reverse complement strand
ACTGTTGATTGCAGTATCAAGTTCCTTAATTTGTTTATATACATTACCCAGATTATACCAACCATAAAAATAGGAAGGATCAATTTCAATACTTTTACTTAAATATTCTAATGCAGTAGCGAATTCTCCTTTAGCTTCATATGCTAATCCAAGTAGATTCCAAGAGTCTACATGGTTCTTATCATAATCTATTGCCTTCTGGAGGGTTTCAATTGCTGCGTCATATTTCTTTTTATAATTATAAACTAAACCGATATAATAATAACCTTCTACAAAACCTTCATCTAAAGTTATAATCATCTGACCATTTTCAATTGCTTCATCATAGTTTTTATCTTCGATATCAAAGTTGATTTTCTTTATCAACTCTCTTTTGTAACTCTCTTTAATTAAATCTTTATTTTTTATATCTGGTTCTTCCATCATTTCGTTTACTTTCAATGCTCTTTCATAAAATTTGAAAGCCTCCTTAAAAGCATTCTTGTCAGCCAGCTGATCAGCTTGTTCAATTAATAACTTTATTTCGTCTGAATGAACATCATCAATCAATTTTTTGATTTTGTTCATTTCTTCCGATCTCAGTTTATCGTCCTCTATTGATTTAGCATACTCAAACCGCTTATTGAGCTTCTCGATCTCTTTTTCTTTTAGTTGTTGATCTTCTGAAAATTTACCTTCTCCCACAAGTTGCTTAACTTCGACGTCATAAATCAAACTTTTAATCAAATTTACTTCATTTTCCATCTCCGGAGTCAAGTACATTTTATTCGTCATTATCAGTGCTTCATTAAAGGAATTTATTGCTTCGTCATATCTTTTCTGTTCAACTAGGTCCTTTCCATGTCTTACTACTTTTTTGATTTCAAATAAGTATTCTTTATTCACTAAATTCTTCAATTCACTAAGTTCAGAATTTTCTTCTTCAGGATAAGTCATTCTTTTTGCGAGACTCAAAGCAATATAAATTTCACTAATAGCTTCATCAGTTTTGTTCTGTCCTATTAATTGAACAGATCTGTCTTTAATTACTCTTGTTCCTGCCAAACAAGCTTTATTGATTAAATCATTAATCTCTTTAATTTTGATATCTTTACGTTCTGAGTCTACCATTAATTTTGCTATATCTAGACCTTCAATGAAATTATCAACCGCTTCATTTATCTTGGGGATTGATTCATTATAATTTTCTTGATTGGTTATTTCTCTTCCTTTTTCTAAGAGAGGATCGAGACGAGCTATATATATAGGATTCATTGATTCCGCTATAAGACTAACTTCTAAATTCTTTAAATCAGAATCATACATATTGTTTGTTATATCTAAAGCTTCCTTAAATTTAGATATAGCGTCATCTTTTAAATCCTGCTCTTTTAACTTTTTGCCATCTTCTATAATTGGTTTAATCTGGGCAGAATAGATTTCATTTGATAGATTCTTAATATTGTTAACTTCAGTAGTCATTGAATTTGGAGATAAAGTATTTTGAATGAAATCTTTTGCTTTTTCAAAGACTTTTATTGCTTCCTCGAAATGATCATCTTCCTTTAATTTAGTTCCTTGCTGGAGAATCATTCTTAGTTGTAATTTATGTGTTAGATTTATTTCTCTTTTTATTATCCTTGCATGTTGAGTTTTTAAATCGGAATCTCTTAATTTCTTCGTTTCGCTTATTCCGTTATTAAATTTAGTAAGGGCATTATCAAACTTCATTTCTTCATCTCTTAACCTTATACCTTCACTTGTTAGTTTCTTTATTTGAATTACACTGATTAAGTCTTCAATTTCACTTATGTGATCTTCTTTAATACTTAAATCATCTATTTTTTCGCAAATTTCTAAAGCTTTCTGATAATTATCTTTAGCTTTTTCAAATTCATTTTGAGCTGTCATTTGAACAGCTTCTTCTACAATATTATTTATTTCAACAGAATAAGTCTGGTTAATCGCATTTTTAATATTCTCAATTTCAACTCTTTTATCGTTTGGATCATCTACTTTTATATTAATAAAGTTAAGAGCTTGTCCGAATTTATCTATAGCTTTTTGGAATTTACTTTTATCTTTCAAGGCATTAGCTTCTTCGATAATTGAATTTAGTTTTTTCAAGATAGATGGTTTCATTTTCTAATCTCCCAAATTATAATACTCAGAATTATTTCATATTTATAATACTTTTCTTATAAACCTTTTATTTGTTGAAACGAAAGTAAACCATTTTAAGAGGGATTAAGATAGCTATGAATAGAACTGCTCAGATAAAAGTAAGTTTTTCTCCTTTTTCTGCTGTAGCTTTAAGTGATACCGATCCATATTACTAAAATGTAAAAACTTAAATAATACCCTATTAAAATTTAACTAAAAAAAAAGGTGGGATTTATTTCAAACTCTAACTCAAGAGATTCTAATATAAGATCAATATTTAGGAAAGGATATATTAAGATTTTTTTAATAGCTATAATTTTCTTAATAGTTGGAGTGTTACTTATCAGTGTGACTACACTTATTGCCACATATGCCGATCCTAAAACTTCAGAGGAATCAGAAATATTATCAAAGATGTTAATCACGATTTCAGCTATTTCAAAACTTTCTCTACAAGTTGGAATAATCTTGTTTTCCCTATCTACTTTTGTAGGTGCTATTACAGATAAAGCACTGTCAGGAGAAGTTAGAAGAGGAATGATTTTAGCATCGGGTATTACCATTTTAGCTCTAGGCATAATGTTGATCACTATAGTTGTTGTATACGGTTGGTTTTAAACAAATAGTTAGTAACTATTAAAGAAATCATTAAGTATCGTATCTAATTCTATATTTGAAAATGAAATAGGAAAGTTTTTTTTAATTAGGATTTTAAGATGCTTAAATATTTTTTAAATTAATATGATATTACCAGGAATAGTCGTTGTTGATTTTCTTTGAATAAAAAAGCCTTAGGAAAAAAGATTTTTTATGGAGGGTCTATCATAACTATGAATGACAATCAACCAATTGTTAATGCTGTTGGTATTGATGGTGAAAAAATCATCGCTAAAGGAACCTTGGAGGATGTTAAAAAAGCTCTTGGTAATGAATATGATTTGGTTGATTTGAAGGGAAAGACCCTTCTTCCAGGTTTTATAGATTCTCATATGCACCCAATTACATTTATGTTCTTATTAATGAATTTGGATCTATCAAATATAAAAAGTTTGAAAGAATTACAAGAAGTATTAAAACACGCGGCTAAAAAAAGGCAAAAAGGAGATTTAATATATGGCTTAAAGCTAAAAGAAGAACAATTTAATAATCCAAAACTACCAACGAGATGGGATTTAGACGAAGTTTGTTCTGAGCACCCTGTATTAATTATAAGGTATGACGGCCACATTGGAATTGCAAACTCAAAAACATTAGAGTTAATCGAAATTGACCCAACTACCATGGTTCCTGAGGGTGGAGAAATTAGAAAAAACAAAAAGGGCGAATTAACTGGAATTATCTCCGAAAATGCATTAGAATTAGTGTTTTCAAAGATTCAGAAATATATAATACCAAGACCTGAAGTGCTAAAAGAGACGGCAAATAAGGCTTTTCAGATATTGGCAGAATATGGAATCACATCAATTCATGGGCAATTAAATGAAGAGAGAATAGAAATTTATAAGTCGTTCCAAGACAACATCCTTCAGAATTGGTATGCATTCATTTCAACAGACAAACCTAAAAAACTAGTAAAGTTAAAAAAACCTCCATTGGATGGGGGTAGAGCTGATAGTAAATTCAAGGTGGGTATGTTGAAGTTATTTCTTGACGGGACATTTGGAGCGAAAACTGCTTGCATGTGGGAACCTTTTTCTGATGCTCCTGATTCATGCGGATTTTGCGTCGTTGATGAAGAAGAAATGTATGAGAAAATGAAGGTAGCCCACAATAATGGATTTCAAATTGGTATACATGTTATAGGAGATAAAGGTAATAGAATCTGCGTAGACTTATATAAAAGACTTTTAACAGAATTTCCAAGAGAAAATCATAGGCATCGAATAGAACATGCTTCAATGTTAACTGAAGATGTAATAAAAGACATGAAAAATTATGGGATTATTGCTTCCTGTCAACCACCTTTCATTAATTCAGAATTTGACTGGTTAGAGAAGAGGATTGGTAAAAAAAGATGTAAATATACATATCCTATGAAATCTATAATAGAAGCCGGGATTATCTTAGCTTCTGGTTCAGATTGTCCTGTTGAAGAACCTAATGTAATCATGGGATTACATGCATTGGTAGATAGAAATGGTTTTATCCCTGAACAGTGTATATCAATTGAAAATGCATTGAAATCTTACACAATAAATGCTGCTTACGCCGCTTTTGAGGAAACTATTAAGGGAAGTATTGATGTTGGGAAATTAGCTGATTTTGTTATTTTAGATAGAAATCCCCTTGAAGTTTCAAAAGATAAAATCAAAGATATTCGTGTGGTTGAGACTATTATAAGAGGTAAAACAGTATTTAAGAAATGAATCATTAATTCAACACTTTTTGATGAACCATAATCAATTTTAAATTGTTAGTTCATCATTTGGTTAAATGATGAAATTAAAAAAATTTCTGTTTAGAAATATATTGATCTTTTTTATGATTTTTTCAAGTATTATAACTCCAGTATTTGCACCGACTTTTAGGATAGGTGATTCATCAGTTCCTGTAGAGGAAGGAGATTTTATTGTATATGGTTTTGAGGATAATTTTGCCGAATCCTTAAAATTAAAAGTGGAATTTGAGAACGTATTTCAGGACAAAGATATTATCGATACTTTAGTCGTTAATATAAGTATAAGTGCATTAAATACCACTGATAATGATTATAAAGTATTAATTTTCGATTCCATAGAATTCCATAATCAAACTTGTATGGCTTATAATAAAACACATCAGTATTTTATATATGGCCTAACCATGAATAACCTTTTGATAAAAGGATATGGTGGTTATTTTATTATTCCAAATGATCCTGTAGACTTGAACATCGTGAAGGCATTTGTTGATACGTATACAGCGTGGTCAGCAAATATTACGGAAAATACAGTTATAATTGATATTGCGAATACTCAAGCTACCCTAACTTATAACGAAGACGGAATGTTAATTAGGGAAGAAGTTAGATCTAATAATTTACTAATCTCAACTTTGACATTAATAGCAACTACCGAGGATCTTAATAACATTGGCTTAGATTTGACCTCACTCTTAGCAATCATAGTTGTAGGTATAGTTATGGTAATAATAACAAAATCATATTCTAGAAAACATCTACATAATTAATCAGTATAATAGATCTCCTCACTGTAAAGAAATTAATAGCTAAGAATAGAATTAAATCGAACAGTATAATAAAACATTAATAATACATTTGCTAGTCTGTAAACTAAAAGTGCTTATTAATTCTCTCAATAATAAATTTAATCTGTGAAGTATAAGTGCTCATCAAAGCCAGTTTCGGCTATTAGATCCTGCCCAAGCTTTTGAATGGCTTGCTTAGTTGGTTTTTGTAATATTCTCCTCGCAATATTGATAACTTTAGATAGTTTGGGGTCAGAAAAATCTCTAATTATGTTGTCGTACCGAGAAAAATTAATACCTGCTGTATAGACTCCTGCAGTACCAATTTGTGCACTACTTGATGTTTGCCAATGTTCAACTTTTAGTTCAATCTTGGATAACAGAGTAGAACAGAAAAACCAATCTAATAATAACTGCATTCTTTTTGATTTTCTCTTTGTTGTCTTTAACATCTTTAAAGCTTTGTTTAACCTGTCAGGATGTATTTGTCTAAAAACTCGCTCATACTTGTCAGTCATATTATCTTTAACATGATCTCTTATCTGATTTAAAAGATCATTAACTTTATTTGCTCTATCTCCGGTTAATTCATGTTGAATTGATTGGATATGATGATCTATTGCATCTTCAGTCGCTTGGCTATTTTCAATAGGTTGTGAAGGTTGGGAACCACTTTGTTGAATTTGAGATGGATGAGAACTTCTTTGTTCTATTTCTGTAGGCATGCTATAGATCTCCTTAGGCGGTAGAGTAAATAATGACTCAATTTTAGAGGGATCATCTCTTACTTCATTAAATTTTTCTTGAATTTCCTGACGGGAATAACCAATTTGGGAGAGGTAAAATGCAGCGCTTGCTAATTGATTTTCTAATGCTAAGGACCCATTATAGGATGCTCCAAACTCTTTTTCTAGTTGCTCGTCTGCAATTTGACTAATTTTCGCTTCTTTAATTTCATTTAACTTTAAAGATCCTAATTTTGTTAGAATATATTGTATTTGATTAGATGCCAAATAGTTTAAGTTTCCGATAGGTCCAATCATGAACGAGATTTTTTCCATTTTCTTAAGTGTATCTGATAGTTCCTCTTGAGTTTTCCCTTTAGAAATGATAAGAAAGTGTTCTAGGAAATTTTTATCGAATCCTGCAATTATTTTGAGGTATTTTTCATCATAATTGTTAAGATGCTCGGTTAATCTATTTCCTTGAAATTCTGAAGGAAGAGAGATCTGATATACCATAATATTATCCGTAATCATATATACATAGTCTGATTTTTGCATAAGGAATTACTAATACTTGTAATTTGACGGAATAAAATGCTTTTCTTAATAATAAAATAAATTACATTCTTATATACTTTACATTAATCGTAGTTTTGATACTTTCTTGCAACCTTGCGTGCAAAATCCATCTGTTCTTTTGTTTCTAAGCAACAAGATCTTCGTTTACGAATCCAACTAACTGGATCAACTCCTTTAGGAATTAAACCATTATAAGCTGCCCATGCCACAATCATTATTCCTGTTCTTCCACATCCTGCAACGCAATGGACTACAATTGGCGCTTTTTTAGTATCAGATTCATTGGTTATTTTAAGAAATCTTTCTATTTGAACAACTTTCGGTGTTCCAAAATCGGGTACATTTATATGGAAGTAATTAAATTCCTTTGGAACATCCTGCTTGTTGTCAAATTCAGAACAATTAATTATTTTTTTAATTCCCTCGTTGTGATATCTGTCAAATAATGAAGAATCTGGCCACCATGATGCTGCTATTTTTCCTTTTATAATCCATGTAAAAGGTTCAGTCCGTTCAGGCATACCCCTTTTAGGCCAATAAGAAGGCCAAATTCTTGCCAATTTTTCTTCTATTTCCTGTTATTAGTTTTTAAAGGTAAATACAATATTTTTAAAAAGTTTTTTTATTTTAGTTCTTCAAATAACCAGAAGGTTTTTTATTTACTAACTAAAGTTAAAAAAAAAAGAGTTAAAATTTTAAATATTAAATTGTTACGTAAATTTCCTTCTCTTAATAATTACGACTATCAATGATAAAAACCCAATGGCAGCAATAAAGAAAAGGATATTATAACCAGGAACTATTCCGTTGTCCCCATTTCCGAATTTGGCATTAGTATAAAGGAAAGAGAGTGTATAGTTATAAAGTCCCCCATAATAAAAGAAAGTACCATTTAATAGAATACCTGTATTTTTTTCATAGTACGCAATCCCTCCGGGTAAAGTTAAATCTTCCAACATCCATACTTCAAAAGATCCAACTCCCGGAATATTCAAGGTAGTTTCTCCTGATACGATAAATAGATGATCATTATCAACAATAACGCCAATTTCGATTTCGTCATTTAAAGAAACATCAGTAAATATCCAAATTGGTGTATGAAAGCCACCAAATCCAAAATTGATATTTCCAATATAGTTTTCCGTAAGACGTGTTTGGGTATCTACATCCCATTTAGCTATTATTGGTATTCCCGATAAATTACCTTCCAATAAGAGCCGAAATTTGATATCCGAAATCTGTGTATATGAAACTTGTACTGGTCCAGTATAGTTGCCAATCTCATATATACCCATAGTGTAATTTATGTACATTTCATCGAATAAATTGATTTTATGTAGAGGTAGAATTTCTGACACATAGTTGTTAGATTTCAACATTTCACCAAGTATTGGAGGAGCGAATGCCGTAATATTGAAAACTCCATAGGTTGTTGGAGTCCATAAATAGTTAATTGTTTGACTTGAACCAGATAGCAAACTAGGAAGATTTAGTGAATCAATTATAACACCATCTCTATAAAGAAAGAGATTTACAT
>JBHLRJ010000157.1:0-8265 GCA_048882645.1 Candidatus Thorarchaeota archaeon | reverse complement strand
AATACCTAAATCAGTTATCGATCTAGCTCAAAATAAAAAAACCGTGACATGTTTTCTTGATGGAGATCGCGGGGGTACTATTATTTTAAATGAATTAATACAATTGATAAAGTTAGATTATGTTGCTAGAGCACCAGATGGATTTGAAGTTGAAGAATTAACTAGAAAACAAATGATTAAAGCACTACAAAACAAACGACTTACAAAGCAATTAAAAGATAGTAAAAAAGATAAAACTGACGAGAAGAAGTATGAGAGTAAGGAGGTTTCGGTTCAGAAATATTTAAAAAAGTTAAAGAGTAAAGATCAATCAATAATTATCGAAGCAATCAATACAATACAAACTGGTTACAGTATTGGTTTTAATAAAAGTCTTGAGAAATTATTCGATATGCCTGTTGGCGAAATTTTTGAAAAGATAAGAAACTATAAAGATACTCAGTATTTAATAATTGATGGCGTATTAACAAAAAGACTTTTATCCCTCTCTATAAACATGAAAATCAAATTAATAGCATGTAAAAATAAGGAAGATGACCTAAATTTACCTAACAATATTGATATCTTTTATATATAATATCTATTTTTTGGAGATTTTAATCTAAGTAATAGGTAATGTGACAGAAAAGATCAGTTGTATAATAAACGATAGAGCTCCTAAAAGTAAAATCCCTATTCCACAAATTTTAAAAACTATAAAGTAATCCTTTCGATTTGGTTTATTAGCAATTTTTAAAATCCTTTTTGAATTTTGAAAGAAAAGTACCAGTCTGTCATAAAGACTAGGTTTTTTTTTCTGATCTAATTTTGCATATTTTTCATATTTTGGGTAGGTTGACACATCTTTATAAATTAAAAAAGCTATTTTAACTTAACTACTTCCTACTTTTTAATTTATTTTAAGAATGCTAGAAAAAAGTATATTCTTGCTAAATTGTTTCAAACTCTCATTGCAGGATGATCTTGAGTATTAATCAATATCGAGTATATTAGATAAAAAAAGATCTCGATTAAAAGCTTCTAAGTTTTCATAATTTTGTCCTGTACCAAAAAAAAGAATTGGCTTTTTAGTCTCATAAGAGATAGATAATGCTGAACCCCCTTTTGCATCAGCATCAAGCTTAGTAAGGATATTAGCATCAATTCCTACGTGTTTGTCAAATTCTCTAGCTTGATATAAAGCATCGTTAGCAGCAAGAGAATCTCCTATGAATATTTTACAATCAGGTTGAGCAACTTTACATATTTTTGTTATTTCTCTCATTAGATTTTTGTCACTTACTTGTCGTCCAGCTGTATCTACTAATACGACATCTATATTTTTAGCTTTGGCATGTTCAATTGCATCGTAAGCAACTGAGGCGGGATCAGATTTATAATTATGCTTTATGACTTTTATTCCTACCTTATCCATATGATAAGATAATTGCTCGATTGCTGCTGCTCGAAATGTATCTGCTGCTGCTGCTACAATCGAGAATCCATTTTTTTTTAGAAAATGAGCTATTTTAGCCATAGTAGTAGTTTTCCCTGTTCCATTGACACCTAGAAAAACAATTACATATGGTTCACTTTCCTTTTTTTTAATTTCTTCAAGTAAATCAATTTCTTTATCAGGTGTGAGGATCTCGGTTATTACCTCTTTCAATGTATCAAATAAAACCTTTTTAGTTGATGTTAATCGAGCAATTTGTTGACCTTTAAAAGATTCAACAATATTTTTACAGATCTCATCAGCAGTGTCCATAGCAACATCATTACTGATAAGGAGTATTTTTAAGTGATTTATAGCATCATCTATCTTTTTTTCTGTCAAGGTTTTTTTTACAAAAGTAGAAAATACATTTTTTAGTTTTTCAAGCATTAATTTCTTCACAAAAATTAAAGTAATATAAAGAGTTTTAATTAAATTGGATAATGAGTTTTATTGTTGACGATAACCCCTTTGAATTAACTGAGTAGTTTTTTGTAAATTAATATCAATATTTTGTAATTGTGTTTTTATGAATTGGATTTCTTTATCATGTTGTTCAATTCGCTTATCAAGAATTTCAATTGTTCCATCCAAATTTTTTTCAATTATGACATCTTGAGTAATTGCAAGCAAAACTTTCTCTGGATCTTTAATCGAGGCCTTAATATTAGCCATTCCTCCAATAGGTATTAAAATTTCATCATTTAGTTTTACATCTTCTTTAATATTTTCAATAGTTATCTTGGTATTCACAATGTTTGCTCGGGATACGTTTAATATTTCCAATTGACCTTGATACATTTCTCGTTGTTCTCTCAATATTCTAAATATCTGTAATTGCTCCTGATAATCTTGAGAAGGTTCCAAATTTTATCAAATCCATTTAAATTATTAATTATTCTGATAATTCCCTAATAAGATAATCTTGTGATTCATCTAAAGTAATTTCCCTAACTTCTTGGATATTAATTTGGCGTCTATAAATTCCTATAGATGTAATTTGGCTTAATACTCTTTCAAGAGCATCTTCCTCTTTCAAAGCACGTACTTCTTTACGGAATAGATAATTCTTGTGATTTTTATTGTAATTGCCAATTATTCTATAAATTTTTATATCTGACATTGTTATTTAGATCCATTGAATCAAAGCTTTTTAAAAAAGGATAATATTTTAGAAAATATTAAATTTTGCTTTTTACAAATACATGGAATTTCTTTACAATTGTAGAACACTCGTAATTCGTATTAATTCAGGTCCAGTACACTCTATTCCAAAAATTCCACTCTTATCATTAACAATTGCTCCCGAACTTAAATAAGGTACACCACGGTTAACTGTTGAAACATCAACTTCATCAACTTTTAATATAGAACTAATATAGTCAATTTGATCATCAGTAGAGAGAGGATGTACAACACATCCATTATTGTTGGTTAATGAAATTGAGCCAGGAAGGTAATTGTTGGCAAATTCATAAACAACTGTTTCAACATTCAAAGTATTTTCGATATCCTCCTTATAATCTTTTAGAAACGAACTAATAATAGCACCTTTATCATTACAGAGAATTAAGTTTCCAAAAGCATTATCTATAGAGTTTAGGACTCTTATTTGAGAAGAAATAGGTCCTTCTTTTAAATATACTTCAAGTTTTTCTAATTCATCATCCTTTATAATATGGGGGACAATTATTCCATATTTATTAGAAGCTGTATATACACCTAAAAGGTTAGAATTATTAATTGTAAGAGGGTAAAAAGGTTCCATAAAAATGTTTTTATACTTCTTCAACAATGGTTTTAGTAAAGTAGGTGGATAAAGGACGTATGAGTTATTAGCAGTAAGATACACTCCAATTAAACTACGTCCAAAAACTTGAGATCTTAAAATTGCCATTCGAAGTTTAGATAAATCAATATATTTTCTAATAATTCATAATAAGAAAAATGCGCATACCATAAAATTAATTGATTATTTTATTATGCTAAATAGACAACACAGAGTCCATCTATATTCTTAGTGACCCTAACCTTTAATTTCCTCGGTGGTTTCTGAATTCCACGTTTCCATATTTTTTCATTTACTTCTTGAGAAATTACTAATGATTCGGGTTTAAAATGGCGAGTCATAAATTCTCTTATATATCGAATTGATTTCTTGGCCCATTTGTTCCTAGGTCCTTTTCTTGCTCTCGCGAGAGGAATAATATAAATTCTCTCATCAATAATTTCTTCTTCTGGGATTTCTTCTTTCTCAACTTCTTCGATAACGCCAACTTCCTCTTCAAAAATTTCACTAATTTCTTCCTCTTCAGAGATCTCATCTAAACTAAATTCTTCAATTTCTTCTATCTCTTCTTCAATCTCTTTTTCGGTATCTCCTAATTCTTCTTCTAAATCATCTAAATTAATTTCTTTTTCTTTTTTAGCCATATTTATTCAAATTAATCTATATTAAATTATTATATCTAATCTCTTTTTAATCTTGTATTCCTCCATGTCCTTCTGGAGTATGGACTTGTTCTAACCTTTCCTTTTGTTCTCTGAATTATCCAATTAGAAACTGCCTTACTTTGTTTCATATTATTTGCTCTACGCAATTTTGATGGTAAATCCTTATTACGAGCCATTTTAAATGCCTTCTATTAAAATTATTTTTTAATATTAAACTCTTTCTTTCTTCCCATTGTTGATAACTGCTCTAAGAGCTTTTTAAATGCTTTATCTGGTAGAGGTGTTGCTCCTCTTAACTTACCACTCTGAAATAATTGAATTAATTGTAATTCTATTTGTTCAGCAAATTGCGGTTTGACAATTCTAATATTTTCTAGTCTTTGTCTTCCTTCAACACTTAAGATCTTTCTCATTAATAAATATTTTTTTTCTTCAAATTCTTGCTGCTGAGCTTCTGCAATTTGCTGTTGTGCTGCTTGTTGCCTTAATTCTTCTAACCGTCTCCTTCTTATATTTTCTAATTCTTCGTCGTTGCTCAATCTAAATCCCTAAAAATTACAACTTTTAATAATATTATTCTTTAATTCTTAAAATCCCATATGCCGTTCGTTCTAATAAACTAGTTCCTTCAGAGGAAAGAACCCTTCCTACTTTTTCTTTCATTTGTATTAAGTTTGCTTTTTCAAGCTGTTGAAGAGCTACTCTTATGATTTTTCCACTTCCTCTCGCAGAATGATGTAAGCCTTTACCTCTTCTATTTCTTCCACCATAAAATTTACGAAGTTTATTTACTCCAATTGGTCCAAATTTCTTCACTTTTCTAAGTAAGGAAGCGCATCGGATATACCAGAAATTTTCTGAATCAGTTGGAGCTAATTCTTTATAAAACGCTGTCTTCCAAAATTCTGAGCCTTCTGGTGGTGAAATTTCGGGAAATTCTTTTAACTTTTCTGCAATAGCTTCAATTAGTTTTTCTGGTTGAACGACATATATTGACATTGTTAATCTTTAATTCAATATTTCTTTATATTATATAATACGTTTTTAAAGCTAGAATAAATTAAAAATTTTTGTATTTTTTGAGTTCTGGGACGATGGATTATCAAAAAGAATTTAAAAATGCTCTACTATCACAACCACATTGTACATTGGGAAAGCGTGGAATAACTAAAGAATCTATACTCCATATTGCTAGATTATTAAAAAGATATAAGATTATTAAAATAAAGGCATTAAAAACAATAGCATCCAAATCAAATATTAAAGATATAGCTCTTGATATTGCAAAACAAACAAATTCTTATTTATTAGATGTCAGAGGCAAAATTTTCATTCTCTCATTAGAACCTCTTAAATAATGTAAATATAACTTAATTTAAAAGCATTTAAATGGTAAAAAAAAATAGACATTATAGGGTAATAGTAAAAAAAATTGCGAAAAATAGGATACTTTATTTATTTCAAAGAGCTCATGATATATTTCCTGAAAATAAATCATTGGCAAATAGATATACTTATTTAGCCAGACGATATGCTCAAAGAGCAAAAATCAAAATACCCTATGATTGGAAAAAGCGTATATGTAAAAAATGTAAAAAATTTTTATACCCTGGAATAAATTATCAAATTAGAATGCACTCTCATAAGGGAAAGGGCTCTCATATATCTTTAACATGTTTTGAATGTAATAACACAACTCGCTATTTCATTAAAACGAAAAAAAAGAAACAAGAGAAAATATTATCAAATTAATTACTACAAAAGGATTATGCCATTAATTATTATTTTTGTTGAATGTGGAATAGAACTTATTCCAAAAGAAATTAGAAATCATTCCGCAGTAAGAAAAAATTTATCACCGCGTATTTATTCCTCCCAACTTTTAGACAATGCCTTGCATCATACAGCTATGAAAAGACTAACAAATTTAGAAAAAAGAGGTCGACCTGATATAGTTCATTTATGCTTACTTAATGCTTTAGGTTCCCCTTTAAATAAAACTCGAAATTTGGAAATATTTATCCATACTATAAAAAATAAAATTTTCAAATTTAACCCCGAGATTAGAATCGCAAGGAATTATAATAGATTTAAAGGATTAATGGCGAAACTATTGATAGATAAAAATATAACGATAAATGGCACACAATTAATTTCTGAATTTGAGGGAGACCTAAAAGATCTAATTAATTTATTTAATAATCCAGAAGTATATCTATTATCAAGTAGAGGGAAATCGATAACAAAATTTAAAGATATTTTTACCGAAGATCTTTCAAAAAATATTATAATAATAATTGGGGGATTTCAAAAAAGTAGTTTTTCAAAAAATATATTAATGCTTTCAAAAAACATTGGCTCAATATCGCAATTTCCATTAGATGCCTGGATTGTAACAAATAAAATTATAACTTATTATGAATTGCACCATAAAATTCAATAAAATCACTAAAGTTAAAATAAATGATGCTTTTATCTATTATAAGCGTCGCTAGTCTAGGGGTTATGATTCTGGCCTTCCAAGCCAGTGACCCGGGTTCGATTCCCGGGCGACGCATGACCTTCTGTATATATGTTATCCATACTGGAGATAATTTTTTACCTTAAGGGTAAAAAAATCCTTTCCATTAAGTAGATAAACGATAAAAATAAATTATATCATTATATACCATTCAATATTAAAGAAAAGACTTCCCAGATGTATATTTGGACATAGAACCCGATAAGCGTCTTTTGACGCTTTATTAGATATTTTTTGATTGTATTCAAATAAAGTAACTCTGCAAAATTTCATAAAATTTTTAATTTTTTCTTCAGCTAAGCTATATCATTAAGAATATGGATGATTATATCAGACTACTATATGGAGATTGTTTAAACCGATATATTGGTTAAAATATTAGAGGGAAAAGAATTTACAGGATCAGCTTAAAAAATTTACTAAGTTTTTAGGTTGCAATGAAATCTTAGTATATTTACTAAGATTTCTTTTCTTTTACAAAATAAATATGACCATTCTTAATGTCTTTAGTGCCAACTATTTCAAATACAATTTTCTCTAACTTATCTTTTATTGTTAAAAACTCTTTAGCACATTTCCTTTTTGAATTCATTTCTAAAGACATCATAATTTAAAATAAATTCTAATTAACTATTTAAATGATTTGTTAAAATTGCCCAAAAACTAGTAAAAAAGCAAAAATTAGCATAGTTTTTTTAACATCTTTTTCTTAATTTTCTATTGGACAATACAATTTTTTAGGGGTATGAATTTGGAAAAAGACAAAAAGATAGAGTGTATTCAAAAATTTTTAAATTATTTATATCAAATGAAGGAAGAAGCACATAAAGAAGCCAAAGAAAAAGCATATGATGTAAAAGACCAAAAATTATACACATTAACAAATAAGATTATAAAAGATTTAAAAACACTATTAGAGCATTATAAAGGAGAATAAATCCTTATTCAGGAAAATCTCAACCATTTGAAATTTAGTTTCATTTTACTCACTTCCTTCTAATAGAGTTTCATCTACCGTTGTGGGAAATGATATAAACAAACAAAACTCCATCCTATAAAAAAACTCTCAATATCCTAAACATTTAGACTAAATGTTCTATTATTTTTACATCATATTTATATGTTGGTGGGAGTATATTATCTCCTATTTTTGTTTTTAAATCATCAACAATTTGACTAAATACATTACCATAAAATGTGAAAACACATCCAATTTTAATCAATATTAAAAGAATAATAAGTTCATTTATCCTTCTCAAATTTAATCACTTCCTTTTTCATTTTCTTAAACTCCGAAAAGGTGTTGTTCTTATTCTTTCTTCATTATACAAATATTGATCTTCAAATTCCTTTCTACAACCTGAACATACAAAATATTTTTGAAAGGATTGTTAAATTTTGTGAAATTCTCTTTTAAGATATATAAGATATTTTATAAAGAATTCTATTTTCAAAAAAAAATACCTTTACATTGTTTATTTAAATCTTTTATATCTCTTTTCATTACTTTATGGATTCTCTTTATAATGATCTTAATATTATATTATAAATTTTTACTTATTTTCCTTAATTTTTGATTATACATTTTAAGATAATGAGCAATGATTTTATCTCTTTCTTTTTATATCCCATTTCAAGATTATAGACAGTTTTTTAAATATAAACATAATATATAATATTCCTAAGAATACAATAATAATTTCAATAAAACTAATAACTCTATTTAACTCATAGAAAATGAATCTTTGATAAATTAACATCGCAATAAATACAATTAATAAGAATATAGAAAGAATCAATAATATGAATGTTCCAA
>JBHLRJ010000156.1:0-8415 GCA_048882645.1 Candidatus Thorarchaeota archaeon | reverse complement strand
CTTCTCCAAACCCAAAATAGCGTAATTCACGTCGAAACAAATCTAGCACATTATTTTTAAGCGCCATTCCAGCTGGACCATAAGAGTAAAATCCAGCGAATCCCCCATAAATTTCGGGAGAAGGTCCCCAGATAAAGCCTCGACGTTTAACTAATGAATTGAATGTTTCAATATTATCCTCAATTTTCATACATTAATAAAAAGTGTAATATACCTTATGTATTTTAAGATATTACATGTAAATTAAAATAAATTTTTATAATAGGAATATAATAATATTATTATATTTTTCTCTAATGTTAAAAAAAAAGTGATTAATTATGCTATTTCAAAATTTCCAAAATTTAGATGTCTGGGGAGCGCTAGAAATGGGGCTCTATTTTATTATAGTGGGCTATTTCTTTTTGTTGTTTTTCTACTTTCTATTTATCAGATTTCGGACCTCGAAAAAATCATATTGGCTATTTTTTAGCTTATTCTTCTTATTTTTTGGAACTGCACGAGTGTTCTTCATAATATATTACTTTTTTGGCCCAGAGTTAACAGGTACAGGTGCTGAAATTGTTGCATTTTTAATGCTTAACTATCGATTTGCAACATTTTTTACTTGGTTAGGAAACGCGTGCGCGGTAGGAGTATTGGGAATATTACTATTTCCACCAGATACTCAAGTAGAGAAGAATGAAGGAAAAGGATTTTCTTTAAAGATTTGGTTTAGAAATAAGAATAACATTAAACTAATTATTCGACTGGGATTATTTATCATTCCTATTATAATAGGTATACTTGCATTAACTTTATCTGAATGGCTATTTATGGATCCAGATTTTCCAGGGCTTTATGGAGTCCCGAACTACATAATTTCTTTCAAACTTGGATCTTGGGAGTATCCTATTGGGAGATTGTTATTAAATTTCATTTTTATGCCTTTATTTTTAGTGCTAATTCCTATTATGTTTATTTATCTTGCCATGAAAACTTATGGTGTCTTAAGAAAATCTTATCTTTTAAATGCTGTAGGTTTTGTTCTTTATTTTGTTGGAGGAAGAATCTTACAAGGCGCTTTTGATGTACTAGAATTCGCACATGTAAGAGCAATTGGACCCCCTTTATTAATCTTACTAGCACTTCTTATACTTGTAATAGCGAATAACTACGAACAACTCAGATAATACTTTTTTTATAATTAATTTCTATTTCATTTCTTCAATAAAAAAGATCAAAATTTTAAAACCGAATCTCTATAAATTTAATATATTTAGAATTTTTTTTTAGAAGGAAAATATATCAAAAATAGGAGAAAATCTTTGTCAGTACATGGAAACCAATATCTATTACCTTTTTTTATAAATAAAATTACGAAGCGTCCTACTATCGAAGGAAATGATGAATTATCACTTTCATTTTATCTTCTGACAAAAGAGATGAGCAGTGATGAAAAAATCATTTCATTTTCAAAGCTTCTCTGGCCTATATTAAGTATTCAAGGAGTAATAAGTACTCACATAATGCTAGATGGACTGAATATGTTTAGTAAGAAGGATAAATTTGCAAATCCGCCCCGTCAACCCTTAGTTGGTCATATTCTACGAAATATTGAAAATAGAACAAAAGTTGAAGAACTCAACAAATTAATAGAGATTTTAACTTATAAGGATACGGAAGCGGAAGAAATAGGCGAAGGCGAAGAATCTGAATATCAGACTTTAAAAATTGATGGTCTTATTAATCCTGAATTTCTACAAACCGTAATTTCTATAATTCCACTAATTGAATACAAACCAATCGCAGATTATACTGTTTTAGATCATAGGATTACAACCGATATTGCTTTAAATATTGCAGAAGCATATCGTGAAACCATAAACGCAATGAAAGGAAATGCATTTAGATGGAATTCCCAAATAGAATTGATTGAAAAGGAAGTAGGAAAATGGCTTGTGGATTTAAATGTGCAATTAAAAGATCTAGAAACTAGATATTCAAGTCAGATTAATAAAACCTCTGCAACTATAGATCCAACCCAAATGGACGAGCAAGTAAGGTTAGAACAGGACAAAATTGATCAGTGGATTGTAGATGAGAAAAAAAAAATTATTGAGGGCATTTCAACACTTTTCAAGACTTCTGAGAGAAAACTTGAAGAGATAATTAAGAAAAATAAATTCTTTACAACTAGTGATACTTTAAAAAGTCGAGTGTTTAATGATATATTGCCTCATTTTGAAAATCATTTTAGTTATTTAAGAGATGAAGGAAGAAAATTTTTAGAATCTCTTGAAGGACTTTATCGAAGATTTATTGAATTAAAAGAAAAGGCAATCCAAATAGATGTAGAAGCTCAGAATAATTTAGTGAAATTCAAAGAATCGTTAAATTTGAAGTTAAAGGATAGGGATAAATTAATGTCAGAATTTATTGATGAAAAACAGGAAAAAGTTTCAGCTATAGCCTCTGAGAAAGAGAAAATTGAAGATTTATTTAACCAGATTAAGGAAATAATCCAAATTAAGCATAATACCTGCCTGCAAGAAGCTCAACACTTAATCAGTTGGTCATTGAATGACAATCAATCAGAGTTATTTTCTAGACCGATCCAATGGATTTACATGCCAATTTATGCGATGTTTATTGAAAATGAAAGCAATATGGAAGAATATATGAATATCATCTTTCCTGGATATGTTAAGTCTGATCCAAGTAACATATATGAATATCTCTCAGATTCGGTATTAACTTTAAAAAGATCTTTAATTGAGAGGATTGAAAATGATATGGCCGTGAGATCCAATTTTGAATTTTCATCTGAAAATAAAAATATTTTAAAAGATCCTAACTTTAAAAAGAGAATTCAACAGGGTCTTTCTAAATTACGAGATAAAGCACTTATTAATGAAATTGTTGAACAGAAAGTAAGAGAAACTCTTGATTTATTACAATAATTTCAAATTTTTTTATGATGCCAGAATCGAAAAAAGAATCCAAAGGAAGATTTGATCTTAAGAAAAGAAGGATAAGAGCATATTTTCTCTCTATTGAAACCAAGAAGAAAAGAGATGAAATTTTAGATAAAACTTCCGAAGAACTTTATCAAGATGGCATGGTATATATCCAAATGAAAATTCCTGTTGAAAAAATTACTGACCAGTTTGAAGGATCATTAAAAGAGAAAATAGAGCATAATATTGTACAAGCCAAAATCAGAAAAGCAACTAAAGATGATCTAGACACCCTCAAAAATATTTACAATAGAAGTTGGCTAACATCTAATACACCTTTTCGACCGATAACAAAAACAGATTTATTAACTATACTTGAAAATCAAGACACAATCTTCCTTATTGGAAAAATTTATGGAATTGATTCGGCGTTTGTACTCTTAGACTTTGAAGGAGAGAATAAAGAATATGCTGTAATTGCTGCTTTAGCTGTTATCCCACGATTTCAGAGAAGGGGTGTTGGAACCATATTGGGAATGGCTGCTTGGAAGTATTTAAAACAAAATCACCCTAATGTTAAAGAAATTAGGTGTGAAGTATACAAGGATAATAAAGTATCATTTGCTTTTATCAAGGGGATAGGGTTTGAGGAATATGATAGACGAGTATATCGTCGTGAAGATTTTGAACTAGAAAAGAAGTAGAATTTATCCTAATATACTTTAAACAGTTTTACGTATCTGAAGTTTCATCTACGTTGTTTAATGATTTTATCTTTTCATTTATTAAGTGTGCATTATAAGTATCTTGAAGTTCCTTATAATACTCTCTGGCTCTTCTTAAATTTTCCAATGCAACTTCTGGTAACGCTTTCTCAATATATATATCTCCTAACTTATAGAAAATTTCTGCACATTCCTTCATATAGTTTAGATCTTCATAAATTTCCAATGCTTCTTCAAAATTTTTTATAGCATTTGATTTTTCAATCTCATATTTTAATGACAAAGTACCTAAGGTGAACTTAATTTCAGCGCATTTCACTCTATCCCCAAATTTATAGTAAATTTCATAAGATAGTTTGTAATAATCAATCGATTTATCACCATCTCCCATTTTAGCGTAAAAATTTGCTAAGGTTTCTAAGATTTCCCCTTCATTAATCCCTTCTCCAATTTCGAAAATACGAACTGCTTCTAGACTTTGTAATAAGAGGCTTTCAGCATGAGTAAAATCTTCCCAAATCACAAATATTCTTCCTAGATATAAGAAAATTTCCCATTCGAATTTCGCCTTGAGATAAACTGATAGACTATCCTTTATTCTGTCTATTAAACCTAATGCCTTTTGGAACTCTTCAAAAGCCACATCATATTCTTCTCCAATAAAATAATAAAATTTCCCATATTTGATTAGTGTAGTAATAATCCCAAAAGCATCTTCATTTTGTTTAAAAAATTCAATATTTCTTTCTAGAATTCTTTTAATTCGGTCATAATCTTTTAACATAAAGATAATTTCTACTAAATTACTGGAAGATTTTACTTCCTCAAACATTAGCTTTTTTTCCTTTGATAAATCAAGAGCTTCCTGGTAAAATTCATAAGAATGTTCTAAATCTTTAATTAAATAGTAGACATTCCCTAGATTGTTTAATACATTAATAACTTTTTTGTCATCTTCTAATTCCTTAAGAATTTCGAGAGATATATTGAAATGATAAATTGCTTGATCAAAAAATCCGGTATCTTCCTGAATTAATCCAATTTCATTATGACAGATCGCTACATTGAGGAAATCATCTTCCTTTTCAAAATTATTTAATGCTAATTCAAGATTTTTTAAGGCGTTTGATAAGTCTCGTTTTTTATAATACAAACTTGATTTTTCGATTAATAAAGAGCCTGGTATCGGATCTCCTAAAATTTCTTTCCTTTCTAAGACCTCATCAATTTTTTGTAATTCATTCTCTATTTTATCATCTTTAACAATCGTATCTTCATAGGGTACAGTCTCTTCTTCTATATTATGATTTGTAAACTGAGGCTTATCAAATTCACGCTTTAAGCTTCCATTAAATATATCCCTTAGATTAGAAATTAATGGCTTATTACAATTTGGGCAGAAGGGAAAATTATCCTCTATTGATTCTTTACAATAAGGACAGATCTTCATAAATCCACAGATAAAATATATTTATTTAAGAGAACCTTTTAATAAAAAATGAAAATCAGCTTATTTATAATTATTTTAAATAATACTTCGTTAAACCGTTCAATAGAAATGAAAAGGCAACCTTCCTAAACCACCAAAATTTAGGATTATATATCATTCGAAATGATTTTCTACTTAAAGCCATATAACCAAGATCTTTATAAAAAAAGTTATAACTTTCATCAACTAATTCTTGAATATCACGCCGTGTCATATCTGGAGTTTTCATAACTGCAGATAGATCCCATGTTTCCCATTTAAAATCTTCTGGGATCCATCCTTTTTTAGAGGCTTCGTCATAAAGAGGTGTACCCGGAAATGGAGTAATTGGACTAGCCATCATGAAATCTAATTCTAATATTTTCATCATTTTAAAAGTATTCCATGTATCTTCCACAGTTTCACCGATATTTCCCACAATAAATGAACCAAATATAATGATTCCATTTTTATGGCATAATTTAATAGCTTTACGAAGGTTTTTGAGTGAATATTGTTTGTTCATAATGTCTATACTCATCTGTTTCAATGATTCTATGCCTAAAAACACACAAATAAATCCTGCTTTCGACATAGCTTCTACCATATCCGGATTATTAGCAATATCGTCAACTCTACTCTGGCAGACGAACATGAGTTTTTTATGAATGTTATACTTTCTGATTAGCTCGCATATTCTTAATACTCTTTTTTTTGAAAGACAATAATTATCATCTGTGAAAAACACTAATTTTGTCGAAGGAGGAATACGCATCAATTCTTTTATTACTCTCTCGGGAGTTTTTGCTCGGTATCTACCATGATGAAACTGAGTAACACAACAAAAACTACAATTAAATGGACAACCTCGGGATGTTTCACACACCCATGCTTTTACCCAAAGGTAGTGATAAGGTTTTGTTATAATTAAGTTATTGTTTGGTAGGGGTAAAGTGTTTAAATCTTTTATATAAGGCCTTTCAGGATTATGCCTTACTGAGCCATTTTCTCTGTAAGAGAGACCAAGAATCTCTTCCTTTGGAATCCCCTTTAATAATTCTCGAAATGTATGTTCGCCTTCACCCCTACAAATCATATCAATACAATCAAACTCATCTATTATATTAGGCATTAAAGTTGGGTGAAATCCTCCTAGAATTGTCTGAACATTAATTCTTTTAGCAATCTTACATATTTTTAAGGCGAATCTAAAAGCGTTTGTCATACAAGTAATGCCAACCAAATCAAATTGCTTGATTTTTTCTTCTAATTCATCATTTCCATAAGAATTGTCTGCATTCATATCAAGAATTTCAATTTCATGATTAAGATCTTTTACAGCTCCTGCTAATGTTAGTAGAGATAAAGGCGGGCTACACATTACTTTTCCCATACCTCTTCCAACTTGAAATGGTGGATAAATAAGTAAAACTTTCAATTTTATTCCTATTTATGAAGTATTATTCGTGTAAAAATAGAGTATTTTTTGTAAGCTAATAACTATTCTCATATAAGGTTTGCCAAATTCATTATATTTCTCCAATTCTTATTAAATTTACACAAAGTTTTTAATAATTTTCATGATCGGTAATTTTAACTTGATTGTATAAGCTTTCAGTATCTTAACATAAGAGGAATTTTATACAAAGATTTTTTACTGATCAATTGCTTTTTCAAGGAAATAATAAAAAAATGTGATAATACAGTGGATTCTAAGCTTTTTAAGAAGACTTATCCTTACATTTGCAAAGAATGTGGTGAATTTGCTCATACTCAAAATGAATATTGCGATAAATGTGGAGCCGAACATTCTTTAAGGATTGCAGAGAAAGCAGATTATAAAAGACGCTTTAAATAAATATGTAATCAATATTTTTTGCCAAAATTTTGATATTGTCTTTTAATTCCTACTCCTTTAATTTTTGAACAGTTTATTATATGTTCTTTAACTAGTGATCACTATAATATATAATATTAGAAATGTGAATTAAAAAATGAGTGAACATATTATCACCAAATTGGAAAAGGGAGTATTACATATTATTCTTAACCGTCCCGAGAAAAGGAATGCTCTTACAAGATCTATGTATGCTGGAATTGCGGAAGGGATAAATAAAGCAGGTTTAGATAAGAATGCTAGAGTTATTTTAATTTATGGAAATGGAAAATGCTTTTGTGCTGGAAATGATTTGAGAGACTTTCAGGATCTAGATTTGGGAACTGAGAGAAGATCATCTTTAAATTGGACAGAAGAGATATTAAAAACAAATAAACCAATAATAGCTGCTGTGCATGGATATGCAATAGGAGTTGGCGTCACAATGCTATTACATTTTGATCTTGTCTATGCAAGTAGTGAATGTAAACTTCAATTTCCTTTCGTAAATCTAGGTTTAGTCCCAGAGTTTGGCTCTACATTTAACTTACCACAGATTATTGGATATCAACGTGCAGCAGAATTATTCTTCTTTGGAGATTGGTTTAGTGCTGAGAAAGCAAAAAATTATGGAATTATTAATAAAATTTTCCCGAAGGAAATACTAATTGATGAAGTTACTTTATTGGCCGAAAAATTAGCGGAAAAACCTCCAGAGGCTTTAAGAAAAACTAAAGAACTAATTAAAAAACATTATTTGAGAGCTCTTAAAGATTTAATGCCAGAAGAGGGAGCAGAATTTTTTAGAAGACAGAAATCCCCAGAAGCTCAAGAAGCATTTAAAGCTTTTTTCGAACGGAGAAAACCAGATTTTTCGAAATTTGATTAAATAAGTTAGTTTCTATCTTCTTGATATTTCCTTAGCTCTTCATTAATGTCGTTGTCTTTCAGGCCAAGAGACTTTAATAAAACCCGTAATTGAATTTTAGCATTTTCTGCATTAACTTTATTTGCTATATTCAGCGCTTTTATAAATTGATTTTTCGCATCCTTCATCTCTCCAAGGTAGAAGAGAGTTTCTCCAATATAGCTCAAACCTTTAATAATCAATTCTACATAATTAGATTCAATTGCAATATTAGTGCCTTTTTTAAAATATCGTAGGGTTTCTTCTACCTTGCTGTTTTTTTTCTGAAGAATTCCTAAATTAAAATAGGAGGTGATAATCCCTTTAAAATCTTTTATCTCTTTAAATGCACTCAATGCTTTTTTATATAATTCAAATACAATATCCCATTGCTCGTTAGATTCATGTATGTAAATTAAATTTCCTAAACAATCTAATAAATTATATATATCATCATTATCTGAACAAATTGAACTGCAATCTAAAAAGATATCACAAGC
>JBHLRJ010000155.1:0-8437 GCA_048882645.1 Candidatus Thorarchaeota archaeon | reverse complement strand
TATCTGCCCATTCTGTTTCATTAATAATCCCATCTATGACTACACTTTCCATCGGTGGTGACTGACTTAATTTTGGACCAGAATCAGCTTTAGCTACTATTAAAGAACCAAAGAATATAAGAATAGTAGCCATAACGACCCAAAATAGTTGGTTTTTATTGTTCATTTTTCTTCCCTCATAATTCACCGAAACTGCTTAAGTTTTTTCTATAATTCATTATCATTAACCCCTATTATGTATTATTTTAATTATGACAAGAACCATTATTATTCTGACTTTTATAATATATAAGTAAAAGAGAATTTAATTTTCTAAAAATAAGAGTTGTTTTGAAGTAAAACTTTTTTGTCTATAATTGTTGCACTCTGAAACCGTAAATAATCTTCAAATGTTTGATTGATTTGTAATTTTCCTTAATTGTATATGCATTAAACAATAAAAAAAGATATTATTTATTCTCATAGATTATGCCAAGTTGGAGAAATGTCATATATAAGGAAAAATTTAGTGTAGAAATATATAAGGGAATATCATTATCAATAGTATATATATAAAAACTTATTCTACGTAAGAATAGAGCCATTTTGGAAAAAAAATTATGAATCCTGTAGAAGTATATATTATTGCTAAAGATTCTGGAGTATTATTGTATAAGTATTCGATTGTAGATTTTGGGCAAACGGATAAGGATCAATTGATGTCTGGGTTTTTAACTGCGCTCAATAACTTTGCAAAGGAAGTTCATTTTCCCGCGGGAGTATCATTGATTCGCTCTGGATCATTAGAAGCTAGGTTTAGTCCAGGGGAACTTATCTTCTCTGTATTAATGATTGATTATCAGATGCCCCTTGGTTCATCTACCGAACCGATCTTAAGCGGACTTGCCGAGGAGATTACGCAGAGTTTTGAAATGAAATATAATGAACCATTAAAAGAACAGATAAAATCAAGTAAATTTAAAACGGACATTTTCAATGAGTTTTGGCATGATGTGGATAAGATTATTGATAAATACGGAGTAGAGTCGTATGAATTATATCAAAAGTTAGTATTAATCGAAGCAATGTATGCTAAGGTACCACAGAAGTGGTGTCTTCCATTGATTGAACAAGCAGGTATGAAACAAGATGTAAATATTCCAAGATATATCCCAAAAAAATATCATTATCTCTTAAAGGGAGCAGTTCAAAAGGTAAATCTAACTAGTATGCCTGTATGGGAAATATTTGCCGTACCAACAATAGATCCTAGGAATCTATGAGAAAGCTAAAACCAAGTATATTTTTTTTGTTATTAATTACTCGCAGTATTATTTGACCACCAAGATTCAATTATTTTTTAAATTCAGGAAGATTATCAGGAGGCCATGCTCGAGGTGTAGTCCCATTTTTCAAGTATCTGAAATCACACACTTCAGCCCCATTCCCAATTGTTTGGGTACGAGCTAAACCATATCCATAAGAGTGAGCTTGCGCATAATCAGCTAAGCAGATTATTGGCATAAATCGTTCGGCTCCTTGGCTCTTATAAAACTTATATACTCCACATTCATAATAATCTACACCAAAGGTAAAAGTTTTACCATCTCCTTCAATGAAATCAGAGACCCAACCACCGGGATATCTTTTCAATTTGGAATTTTTGGCACGTTCTCTTTCCTTATTTAGATATTCTTCTGAGAAAATGTCATCAATTTGGGGTATTACTTTATAAAAGGCTTCAAATAATTCATAAACAATTCTCCCAATATCTCGATATTCAAATCCTTCATTTTCAATTGCTCGAAGAATAGGGAGTAGAGCAGAAGCATTGACAAGAGGTTCAGTAAGACGATTATCATCACCAATATACGGAATATGGGGAAGCAATACTTCAAATTCATTACGCGTAGTAGCAACTATCTCGCCATATTTTTGTTCTCCAAAATTTTCAACTAGGACTTGCTTTGCAACAATTAACATTGCGTCAAAACTGCGCATTATACGTTACTTATTCTTTAAATAGAAATTATCTTGATTTTCTATATTCATTTTTATTTGATTTGAGAATTTAGTTTAATATAGATTGGATATAATTCTAAATTCACACAGATTAATTAAGTTTAATGCGTAAAGATAATTATGCCTTGAACACATCTGTGTTCATGGAGTAACAGCATTAAATGAATCACTTTATTTTTACTGGTGGCTTAATTATCTTAATCAAAGGAGAATGAAAGGTGTAATATGAATGAAAATGATTACTGGTGTAGATATTTTAGACGAAGAGATAAAGGAGAAATTAAGAACGGAAAATATTTATACGATTTTTAATAATTTTATCTTTCCCCTTATTACTGAGGAAGAACGGGAATTTTTAGAGGATTTGGAGCAATTTTTGCTTAAGGAAATAGAACCAAAAATAGACTTAAATAAAGAAGTGTATGAACTTTTTTCAATCCTCGGTAGGAAAAACTACATTCAAAGGTTGAATCCTTATGGAGATTTTGAAAAATATAATATGCGTTATGAAATGTTATTAGCAATGGCAACCTCGATTGTTGATCCAGAATTAGATTTAGCACGAGTGGTTACTGGGGTAATATTTGCAAACCCACTATTTCTATTTGGTAAAGGAGACAGGATTTCAGAAATTTTAAATGAAATCATTACAGGGAGAAAAATTGGCTGTATATGTATCACAGAAAGAAGGCGTGGTTCAGATGCGGTTAATCTGGAGACAACAGTTGAAGATAAAGGAGATCACATAATCTTTTCTGGTGAGAAATTATATACGACAAATGGTCCAGTTGCAGACTATTTTATAGTATATGGCGTTTCAGATGTTTCAGATCCGCGGGGAACAATGTATCAAGCAATCGCAGAGAGAGGTTTCGAAGGTTTGATAACCAATAGACTTGGAGTTCAATCAGTTCCCCGCGTACAAATTGGACAAACACTTTTTAATTCCGTGAAAATTCCTAAAGACAACATTCTCGGGAATAAAGGGCAAGGATATAAGAATTTGTTTTCTGGACTTGTCGCTGAAAGGTGTTCTATTATTGGATCTAGTTTAGGTATTGCATGGTTAACTGCAGTTACGGGACTAATCTACACAAATTTAAGAACACAATTTGGTCGACCTATATATGACTTTCAAGGGGTATCATTTCCCCAAACTCAAAATTTTACCGAGCTTATGGCCGCTACAGAACTCGGATTTAAGTCTGCGTCAGAGTATAATAAAACAATTGAACGACATCATTTTGATCAGCAAAAATTCATTAAATATAATGCATCATTTAGTTCTGGCACAAAATATCTTGCATCCCACCTTGCTCACAAAATATCCTATGAAACACAGCAACTGTGTGGGGGGATAGCGTTTACAGATAACTTGCGAATTGATAGGGCCTTAGAAGTCGCGAAAGTTCAGGAGATCATTGGAGGAGCAAGGAATGTCCAGCTCTATTTAGTTAGCAGAGCTATAAAGGATATGATTTCATTATTGTAATTTAAGATGTGAATGCTTAGTGTGAAAGATGAATAATGGTTGTAAATAATGATTTATTTAAATTAGAAAATGTAAATTTTCAAATAGGAGAGAAAAGGATCTTAGAAGATGTTACAACTAGTATAGATCTAAAAGAAATCACAGGAATAATCGGTCCTTCCGGTTCAGGAAAAAGCACATTTCTAAGATTACTCAATAAACTCATATCTCCTACTGAAGGGACGATTATTTACAATGGAACAAATATGAATAGCTTACCATCTCAGCAAATTAGGAAAGATGTTGGAATGGTACAACAACAACCGTTTTTATTTAAAGGGACAGTTAAAATAAACTTACTCTATGGCCCAAAAATTTGGAATATAGCCTATACTGATGATGATTTGATTGAATTATTACAAAAGGTAGCTTTAGAACCAGATTATCTAGAGCGAGAAATAGATAGTCTCTCTGGAGGTGAACAACAAAGAGTGAGTTTAGCAAGAAGTTTAGCAAATAAACCAGAGGTTCTTCTACTGGATGAGCCTACAAGTTCGTTAGATATTATTTCTGAAGAAACAATTGAAGAAACGCTTTTAAAACTAAAGGAAGAGGGGATGAAGATCATAATTGTTACTCATTCATTGGAACAAACGGAAAGAGTAACGGATTGTCTAATATTTCTAAAGAATGGAAAATTAATCGAAAAAAGCGAGACTTCTGCGTTTTTCTCGCAGTATAGCCCTGAGGAAATTCGAACTATTTTTAAAAGTAAAAAAGAGGATTTATAGCAAATGGTAGAAATTCCCGAGTTTTTTAAAGAAATTATTACCACTTTAGCTGATCCTAATATTTGGATTAGACTTGGTCTTGCTAGCATATTACTTGTAATATTAATCGTATTATCAATTTACCAAAAAACCAACTTGGAATCAAAAATTGTCTGGAGTTTCTTACGGGGACTAGTTCAAATCATTTTATTGGGATCTGCGTTATTAATTATCTTTGGTATAGATCAAATTTGGCTCCTATATCTAATTCTTTTGTTTATGTGTTTATTTGCAGCGTTTACAAATTATCGTTCTTACCCTTACCCAAATGTTTTTTGGATTAATTTATTAGCAATAACTTCGAGTACCATGGCGATTATGACTTTTGCTATATTTTCAAAGGAAATTCCAAACTTTAATGGTATTATTTACCAAACAAGCGATACTAGTGTATCATCTTACGGAATTTATATTATCCCAGTGGGGAGTATGACTATTTTTTTTGCGATGCGTGAATCGGGAATAGCTATGGAAAGGGTAAAATCTGATATATTAAAATCTAAGGGTATGATAGAAGCGGCTTTATCATTAGGAGCAAGTCAAATGAGAGCAATTAGATCAATATTACGGGATTCATATCGTGCAAGTTTAGTCCCCACGGTGAACCGTGTTGCGGTTTTAGGGGTTGTAACCATCCCAGGATTAATGTCTGGGATGATAATAGGAGGTGCTTCACCTATAGAAGCAGCAGTTTACCAAGTAATAATTTTTATGATGTTGCTTACAGCTTCATTCTGTTCAAGTATAATTTCAAATCAACTATTTACACGTCAATTTTTTACAAAGGAGCAGCAATTAGATCTGGAATTTTATAGTAAAATTAGTCAGATTTCAAAACAAAATATAGAAATATAAGTAAATTAAAATGAAGTTAAACAGATTAAAGTCAGTTGTAAATCAACTATTAAGAGAATCATCCGGGGATGCTCAAGGATATATGGTGGATCCTTTTTATCATTATACTCCAGAAAAAGAAATAGTAATCGATTTAAAGTTAGGATTTATTACACCAGATTTGGAAGGAGACGATGTGGAAAGATATTACAAATCTATAATCGAATGGTTTCATAAAGTACTCCCCAAAGAAGGAATACCGATTGAGATTATAGATCGAGCGATTTTAAAGATAAATCCCGAAGGAAAGTTCTGTGAGATTGAAGCTAAGGGACGAAAGTTTACTTCATTTCTAAAATTTAAATAGGCTATAATAATTCAAAGTTGTTGAACTCCGGTTCTCTTTCAAGTTTTCTTTGAGTTTCCTCTGAAAAACTCTTAATTTTAAAACCCAACTTCCAAAATTGAACACATCCATCATCATCTCCTGTATAAAACCCTGAAGGATTTGGGATTAATATCCTTATTAAAGGGTCTTCAGAGTAATAATTACGAATAAGACCATAATTTCTATTCCAGTATATCCAAACAGTTGCATCACCCGATATAACAAACCAATCCCGAATAAAAATTATATTTGATGAGATTGATGGATCATATACACCTTTAAGTTCCAATTCTTCTTTTTCTAGAATGTTCCCTGTTTCAGGATCAATATGAAGGAAATTTCCAGTTCTATCAATAATTATAACGCTATCATCTTTTTCAGATACACCACTAATCGCAGTTTGGGATATTTTATCCTTCCATAGAATATTCCCATTATTAGACAAACAGGCAATTTCTCCATTTAAACTTCCCACAATTATACTTGTGTCATTGAGAAAATCGATTGTTTTAATAGAAGAGTTGAAGAGACTAAGACGTTTTACACAGTCTTCTTTATTAGTATCCCATATCTGAAGAGTGCCATCTTTCAATCCAACAAATAAATAATCTTTTATCAGGCATATTGCCATAATTGCGGAGGGCAAAAATCTTTTCCACTTAATAGGGTGTTCTGAAGCTTTTTTCCAATTTAATTTAGCGAGATAATGGCGTCCTGGGGCTCCTCCAGTGTTATTTTCTCTCAAACCAAGAAAGAAAACTTTAGAAGGGCTAATACACCCTCTTGAACAATACTCTAGAGGATAAGAACGAATTTTTTTTAATTTAGTACCTTTTGTAAACTTAAATTCTCCAATTTCATATGTCCCCACATAGTATCCATGATCTGGGCTATCCATCTGTATTCCGAAAACATAACCTGCTTGCGTATCGAGCTGATAAGTATCTGTTTTTAAATCAACATAAAACCAATCAATTACGTTATTTTTCTTATCTAGGAGACGAAAACTGTTGTATCCCCATTTTTGAATTTTTCCAATATTCTTTTTTAATGATTTTGAATCTATTTTTACATTATAAATAAGATCATATAACTCAATAGAATAATCAAAAAATCGAACTTTGATAGAATATTGCGGATTTTCTACAATTCTTTCCATAATGATAAAATAACTAATACTGAAATATATTTGTATACATATGATCCAATTAAATAGTTTGGGAAAATTATAATGATGAAGTTAAAATTATGTGATAGATTTATGTTCTCCTTTCAAGGTAATAGATTAAATGCTTCTAGTAGAGTAGAAATGTGAGATTTATATTACTTTATTAATTTTATTTTTATGAGGGAAACAAGTAAAAGATAAGCAGTTCTCTCAATAGATAGAGATGAGAGCTATGTATATTTTTTGGATTTCCTTAATAATGAGTGTATTGAGAACATGTCTGATTATGATTATAATGTTAAAGTAATACTCATCGGCGATGATTCTGCCGGAAAAGAAAATCTTGCGAACCACTTTTCTAAGAGTTATTTTCAATATGATTACAAATATACAATTGGTATAGATTTTCGTATCAAAATTCTAAGATTACAAGGGAGAGCAATAAAGATGCAATTATGGGAATTAGTAAGTGGAGACAGGTTTAAATCTTTAGCTAAAATGTATTATAGGGGTGCAAGTGGCGCAATTATAATATTTGACATTTTAAACCCTGCATTTCAATACAATTTAGAAGAAAGTATTCAAATGATTAGGGATAGGTCAGGAGATATCCCAATAGCATTGCTTATTTTTAAGGCTCAATCTCAAGAATTTCAGGTTATTTCGGGAGTAGAAACAATGTTAACAGCAGATAATTATGATGAATCTTTATTAACTGAAAGTTCTTTTAGGCTAAATGAAAATCCAGAAGTAATCTTTACCAAGTTAGCAGAACATATAATTGAAAGATTTTTAATTTCACCACCCCCAAGACCTTTAAAACGTCCTTCAGATATTAGAAATGAATTTATCATTAATAAATATCTAAAACTTAGATTAGAATATGATAATACAAACATATATGTCGGAGACAGACTATTTAGACAATGCAAATATCTTTTGCTAGACATCACTGTAAACGGTGAAAGAGATTATGGTGAAATTGAGTCAATTGATGAAGCTGCTGAAAAGTTGGATAGTTCAATGGAGAGAGGGCGATCAAGAAAATATTATATATCTCCAGATATTGAATTTTGGGGTCACTGTTCAAATCTACAAGTGTGGTATGAACATGAGTACGACACACGTATTTTACACAGAAATTTAGCATTCCCCTTATTAAAGGCTCTAGTAGAAGTAGGAGACCCTGTCGCTGAAAAAGTATTCAAGGAGGAGATTGCTTTGAGGCTTGTAAGTGGTTATCCTTCAGTTGTTTATTATTTAATTAATCAAGGTTACTTGAAATATTTTAATAAAGATGAGATAGATTCCCTTTTAAACGATCGAGATTTTTTAAAGAACCTTCCAAATTGGTTTAACGATTTTGAAGACATTCCAAAATTTATGTCAAAATTGATAAAGGAAAGACTAAGTAAATTGACATGCCCTCGTTGTAAGGCTAGAGTATCTAGTACTTCAGTCAATATATTTCTAGCAGGTGCTTCTTTAAGATGTGAACGTTGCAAAGGTAATATTTTAGATGATAATACAGAAAATTTGAAGAAAAATTAACATCAGTTTTTTCATCTTCTTATTTGTGTGTATTCTTATAATTCTGATACGGTTCAGATTTTCTTAAAATGTACCATCGTGCAATGGGTTTAATTAAATGATATAAGTATTTTTTTATCCCAATCCATTGTCTTACTTCATTATAGAAATCTTGAAGTGTATGTTGTTGAAAATTTAATAAATTCTTCAAATTT
>JBHLRJ010000154.1:0-8575 GCA_048882645.1 Candidatus Thorarchaeota archaeon | reverse complement strand
TATTTTTCTTTTGCGGCGAGTGTAGGAAATTCTATATCTCTTAGATCTTCAGATTTAATAGATTACTATGATAAAGACGAAAATACAGATGTAATTTTATCTTATATGGAAGGATTTTCTCAATTTCGAAAATCAGAGTTAGAAGGTCGGATTTTTTTTGAATCATTAAAAAATGTTAATAAACCATTACTTCTATTAAAAGGTGGAGTTTCAGAGTTAGGAAAAAGAGCAGCAAGTAGTCATACTGGATCATTAGCATCACAAGATGCAATTTGGAATTCAATATACAAGCAAACAAACGCAATCCCAATACTTACATATGAAGAATTAATAGATACTGCAGTATTGTTTAGGTACTGTTTAGATTGTGAACCAAAACATAACAGCATCCTAATGATAACTTGGAGTGGAGGATCTTCAGTACTCGGTGTCGATTCAATTGCTCGTTTGAATGCAGGAATAGACATTCCAGCAATTCAAGAACCCACTAATTCTAAAATGAAAGAATTAATCAGAGTAGGTTCTATAGCTAATCCTTTGGATCTTCCCGATATGAGAGACGATGATATCCGATTTGAACTATTCAAACTAGCTGTTAGTGAAGAGTATATGTCAGGTGTTATTCGACTGAGTACAGGACCTAGATGGAGAGGACAGGTTCCAGATAAAGAATCAACAAAGAAATTTTATGCAGATTTAGTGAGATACAAAGAACTATGCGAGACATTGAAAAAACCCTACATGATAGCTGTCCCTAGTTCAGACAGAAATTTCAGAAAAAAGTTAGTTGAATTGGATATACCTGCTTTCTCAAGTTTTTCAAGGGCTGCTAAAGCTTTTTCGAATTTATATCATTATAAAAATTCTATTTCGACCACTCGATAAAATTCTTAATATAAACTTTAGCTTTTTCCATTTCTTCAGGAAAGATCGGTCCCTGTATTCCTTCTACTCGAGCAGTTAATAAATCAGAATATGTCTTCTTAATTATCGATGCTTTTTCTAATTTCTCTCGATATCTATTTGAATATCCTTGAACTTTCTCAGTGGGCATAGAATGCGTTAAAAATCCAGTGCCATATTGTATTGTCTTCCCAGAATTTTCTAATATCTTATTAATTTTTTTTAACCATCTCTTTGATTTTGGGGCACCTCTAAAATATCGTATTGCTCCTCCTAAAATAAGAACATCAGGGACGTCGTCTGCAATTATTTTAGGAGATACATCCTTTACATCAGCAACATTAATAGTAATCTCATCGGAAAACTCTTTTTTAAGAGTTTCAGCTAATAATTTTCCATTTCCAAACTTAGAATCAGTCATTATTTGTACTTTCATGTTTTAAAAAATGAAGTATAGTATAATAAACTTCCATAGACCAGTTTTTTTGTTAAAATCATATTAATTTTTGAATTTTGCTTGTTATTAACAGCTTTTCATTTTAACATTATATTTAAAATCATAAGTAGCTTAGTATATAATGTTGAAATCCGATTTTCATGTTTAAATGTTTAAGCGAGGATAGAAACGTTCTATGATGTAATCAAGCATCAGAAATGAAAATTTTATAAATTGGGTGATTAAAAAATGGAACAAAAAACAATGGATATTAATTCTAAATTTGATGAACTACTTGCACACCTAAAAGAATCTTTGCCTAAAGAAATACCGGGTGGTTGTGCTGAAGCAACAATGAGATATATTACTAGTGCATTAGGAATTGAAGAACAATTGATCAATAATATTATGGTCTCCTTATCTGGAGGTTTTGGTGGCTATAAATCACAGAAAGGGTGGTCTGGACCATGTGGAGCTGTGATTGGGGGTTGTGCTGCAGTAGGGGCAATATTGGGTGGCAAAACAAAAGAACCGCTAGAAATGAATGAAATCCCTGTGGCCTATATGAAATCTGCGCAATTTGCGAAAGATTTTGAGAATGAGTTTGGATCAGTAAGTTGTCCTAATTTATCAGGATTCGATTTTAGTAAATATGATGGAATAACTGAAGCAATGATGGATTATATGAAAGAGGGAGTTTGGGGGAAAACATGTCACAAATATGTTCTATGGGCGATTGATAAGGTGCGAAAATTGATGAGTGAAGAATTAAAAGCAAAATGGTAATTTCTGATTAAATTCTATATTATAAACTCAATCCAACTTTTTTTTTACAATACATTAAAGTACAACTTTTAAGACTTGTTTATGTACTTTATATAAATTAAAATATTTATCATAATATGAATTATAATATTCATTCTAAGATGTTCAAATATGAGTAAAATAAAGTTTGGAGTGACTCTAGATGCAGCACCAGATATGCTCTACAGGTCCGATTACGATTCAATTAAAAAAATAGCACTAGAATCTGAGAGGTTGGGTTATGATTCTCTTTGGGCTATGGATCACCTTATGTGGGGAATCAATGAGTCGGGGAGTGTCTTTGAAGCATGGACGCTACTTTCAGCGTTAGCTGTAGAAACCAAGACAATTAAACTCGGGCCATTAGTAGGCTGCAATTCTTTTAGAAATCCTTCATTGACTGCTAAAATTGGTGCTACTATAGATGTGATCTCAAAGGGAAGATTGATATTTGCCTATGGTGCAGGTTGGAAAGAGCCAGAATATAGAGCTTATGGATTTCGATTTGAAGATCCAGCTACAAGATTGAAACAAATGAAAGAAGGGATAACTTTAATAAAGAAGCTCTGGACAGAAGAAATAACGAACTTTCATGGAGATTTCTATCAAGTGAAAAATGCAATCTGCAATCCAAAACCTGTGCAAAAACCTCATCCCCCCATCATGATAGGTGGAGGAGGAGAAAAGTATACTTTAAAAGTCGCTGCCGAAATCGGAGATATCTGGGATCGATGGGGTGCTTCAATAGAAGAATATACAAGAAAAGTGAAGATTCTGCAAGAACACTGCGATAATATTGGGAGAAAAACTGATGATATCGCACTCTCCTGGAGTGGGCCATTTCTGATTGGGAAAGATAAACAACAATTAAATAAAAAAATTAGTCTCTATGGAAGAGAAAATGGTATTTTTTGTACATATGACAACTGTATTAACATATTGCAAGAATATATTAACCTAGGCTGTGAACAGTTCGTTTTTATAATAAGTGGTTTTAATGATGAAAAAGAAAGGTTTATGAACGAGATAGCTTCCTCATTTTAGAAAATTCTTATTGAATTTTAAATAACTTAGAATCAGCTGAAGAGATCAAATTATTTAGTTATTTCCCCACTATATTTAAAAAATAAAGTAACTTATTATCATAATGTTGTAAATATAGACCTTAATAGAAATTAGAGACTTATAAAATGAAAGAAATTCATAAAATATCTCCTATAGCTCAACTCCTCACTTTTATAGCCGGAAAAACCTATACTCATGTAATTTCTGTAGCAGCTAAATTAGGAATTGCAGATTTACTCGCTGATGGACCAAAATCTATAGAAGAGCTCTCGAAAGCAACTGAAACTCATACTCCAAGCCTTTACCGAGTTTTACGAGTTTTAGATCGCATGGGTATCTTTTCTGAAGAACCCACAGGGTTTTTTTCATTAACGGAAACATCAGAGTTTTTAAGAGCGAATTCACCGTTTTCTGTGAAAGATTGGGCTATATTAAATGGAACTGAATGGCATAGTAGATCTTGGATGAGACTTTTATATAGCGTAAAAACAGGTAGACCTTCCTTTTGGGATATATATGAAATGAAAGGTTTTGAATACTTTCAAAAGAATCCAGAAGATTATAGGAATCTTAATAATGCAATGACGTTCTTCTCCAAAGGTCAAGCTAGGCGATTAGTTAATTCCTATGATTTTTCCAATTTCAAAAATATTGTAGATGTGGGAGGTGGAAATGGTTATCTTCTTACATCTATTCTAAAAAATAATCCATCTCTCCGGGGCATTTTATTTGATTTACCAGAAGTAACAAATGGTGCTCGAAAAATTATAGCGAAAGAGAATCTGGGAGATCGATGTAGGATCGTTGGAGGTAATTTTTTCCATGAGGTTCCTAAAGGAGCAGATGCTTATATTATGAAATATGTTATTCATGATTGGAGCAACGACAATGCTCGATTAATCTTACATAACTGTAGAGAAGCAATCGCCCCAGAAGGAAGAATTTTAGTCATAGATAAAGTAATTTCATTGAAAAGTGGGTTAAACGATGAAATAATGGGAGATATTGAAATGATGATACTTGGAGAAGGCCGTGAACGTACAGAAAGTGAATTTCGAGAACTGTTTGAGAGTACTGGATTCAAACTAAATAAAATAATTCCCACTCAATTACCATTATTCATTTTAGAGGGTAAATGTAATTGATTTTTATCATATTTATTTATATTTTTTTGAGATGAAAAAACATAATAGAGAGTAAGTGAGAACTTTATTGATTAAAGGAGAATTCCTATGGGCTATTGGCGGAAAAGTAGAAAATAAATACACTGTTGGAGATACAACCGTTTATAATATCAATACAAACGAGTGGTATAGTAGTGAAAATGGGCAATTAAGTTCAATGCCTTATCCTGTCCAAGGTGCGGGGTGGACGTTTTTTGATAAAAAAATCTTTTGCTTCGGAGGAAAAACTGAACCACATTCTGGATGTTGCGATTACATTCAAGTATATAAAATAGAAGAGGATGCATGGGAACTGTATAATAGCATGCCGAAACCTCGCAGTAAGCTAGGCAAATATTATCCTGTAATTGATAACCGTTATATTTATCTGTTTGGAGGGGATAATATTCAAGGATCATTTAACCGAGTAAATTGGAATTGGCAGTATGATCTTTTAAATGATACATGGGAGTGCAATATTGCAGACGCTCTTTTTTCTCAATCGTTCCCTCTTCCCACTTATCATAATGGATGGATATATTATTCAACGGGGAATACAGGGAATGAACCACTACAAAATAACTATAAAGGATCTTTAAATCAGCGCTATAATCCTAAACTTGATAAATGGGAATTAATGAAACCTTGTCCAATTCCTACTACTGATGGGTCAGGAGATAAATGGCAAAATGAATTTCACATAGTCGGGGGATGGAACATAAACGTCGCTTTTTATAACCCAAAAAGCGCAAATTACAAAGGTCCTGTTAGAAGGCAGCACTTAATCTATAATTATGATTCTGACATTTGGCGTTATGAATCTGAATTGCCTGGAGCCTGGCATCATGGGGGTACTCGTGCTAGTAAAAACTTCCTCTGGCGATTTTTAGGAACTATAGATGAAGATATCAATATTAGGTCGTCCAATCCCCATTCGAATAAAATTTTTCGATGGGATGGAAACGTATGGACTGAAAAAGCAGAAGCTCCTGTTCAAAAAATGAATTTTGGAACGATTTATACAACAATTGGTCCTAATTTTTGATCTCTCTAAAATTAAATAGAAATCTAAATATCCATAAATATCAACAAATCACAAATTTTTACATAATTACAAAAAGAAATTTGAAACATTTTTCTACTCGTATTTTTATTAGTACTTTATAACTAAGTATTACGTCTAAAAGTTATTACTAGAGGTTGTTTTTAATTGAGAATTTTAATTTTGAGCCACCGAAATCCATACTTTCCTCCCTATATTTGTTTACAAATGCCTGAAAATATACAAAGGGATGATATCAAACAAGTTCCTTTATTGATTGATATGTATGAAAACGGCTTTTTTAAACATACTTTTGGAACATTTAAAACCGCTAATTTACTTTTTGATATTCCAAGTACATACTCAAAAACAGAAAAGGAGAGTCTTTTAATATCACTGGTGGTTGATGGCAAATCGAAATTTAATTCTTCTTTAGCTGAAGAGTTTTTAGAGGGAATAGTTGAAGAATTCAAAAAGATCGAAGATATCTTTAAGGCATTTTATGTAGACTCTCAAGTTAATGAGGGGGATCCTGCTAAACTAGAGGATATTAGAAGGCTGCTTAAGGTTTTTTATGTCTCACTCCCTGAGGAAGAAGTTATATTTGAACAAAAAGAAGCCAAAATTTTGATTTTCGGGCTTTCCAATGCAGGGAAAACTACTATTATTAGAACAAGAAGAAAATCGGTATCAAAAACAATTTTTCCAACTATAAACGTAGATATATCTAAAATTCTAGTTAACAATGTATCTTTACTTACCTATGATATACCTGGAAAATATAAAGCTAAAGAAATATGGAAACCTTATCTAAAAAATCAAGATGGTTTAGTTTTTGTATTAGATGCCACCGATAAAATAAGATTTTCATATGCACGTGAATTATTGCATGAAATTGCGGGGAAACCAGAGTTGAGCGATTTACCTCTTCTTATCCTCTTTAATAAAATTGATTATAAACACCCCGATATAAAGGAATTGGAAAAAGTCATGGCTGTAAAGAAACTGGGAAAAAGACCGATGAAATCATGTATGACAAGTGGGATTAAAAACATTAACATAGACGAAGCGTTTAATTGGCTTTCACTTAAAATATCCGAGAGGGTTGATAAGTTTATTCCTAGGAAAGATGTTGGGATAATTTTTTGTCGATGGGATGAAAATTTAGGTATTAAAATTGAAGCAATTTATCCTAAAGATGCTTTTAATAATCCAGAATTAATAGCGGTGAAAAGTTTTTCAATAACACAGTTTATTTTTGGAGGAGATCAAATTAGACCCACTTCAGTAATTCTTCCATTTCCGCACCTAAACTCGAACGCTGCTATTTATTTTGATTATGTTTACAATGATAGTGTTAGGGGAGGCGTAATGCCCTTATCTTTAATAATTTATTACAATGAAAAGATTCCTAAAAATATCATTAATCAATTTAGCTCTTTCATTCTTAAACAATTCGACAATATAAAAAAGAATTATTTAAATAAAAATCAAGTAATAGATATTCTTGAATTTACTCACAGTGAGATAAATGATCAAATTGCTCTTTACAAACCATCAATTGAAGCTCTTAAAATAGCTGAATTACGCTATGAGGCTTTATTTAAAGCTGCTCGAGATGCGATAATCATAATTGATAGGAAATCAGGAATAATTATGGATGTCAATAAAGAGGCAGAGGATTTATTTCAACGACCATTTGAAGATTTTATTGGGTTACATTCGAGCCAGATATTTAGTGGAATAATTAATATAGACTTCAATGAAGAAGTATTTGAGCAACTTAATTACCCCTTTCCTTTAAGATTAGAGGTAATTGATAATTCTGGCAATCTCATTCCTGTTGAAATTAATGTTAATGAAGTCCAAATAGGCGGTCAAATCTTCGTGCAATACATTATTCGAGACATTAGCAAAAGAATAGAAGCGGAAATTAAATTAAAGCACTCTGAAACAAAGTATCGACATCTTTTTAAAGATTCCCCTTTTTCTATTCTTCTAATTGATCCTAAAGGATTTTTATCTGATTTTAACCTTGCCTTCGAAGAAATGTTGGGGTATACAAGAGAGGAATTGATGGGACGAAAATTTGTTGATCTTTCAATTATACATCAAGATTATTTAGTAGACGTTCTTAAAAGATTGAAAAAAAAGGAGAGAGATACTACTTTTCCTCCATTAGAAATTCAACTTTACCATAAAAATGGCAACCTTATATGGGTTAATATGCAGTCTTCTTTAATAGATATTGGTGACGATACATTTTATCAGATAATATGTCAAGATATTACTGAAGAGAAAAAAATTGAACAAGAATTAAAGAATATCTCTCGATTAAAAGCTATTATTACAGAAATCGTCTCTAGATTTGTTGGCATTCAAGATTTTAATCAAGCAATATATGATTCGCTTAGAGAAGTTGGAGAATTTGTTAACGCCGCACGAGCTTATCTTTATATCTTCAATGACGCTTATTACCTCTCTCAGAAAAATTATGTATGGCATGGTAAGTTGATCTATTTTGATAGTAATTTACCTGAAAATCTCTCAATTAACAATTTTCCATGGTTAATTGAGAAATTGAAAGAATCTGAATATGTATATGTTAAAAATATTGACATTCTTCCAAAAGAAGCAATCAATCTAAAAGGCTTTCTAGAATCTCAAAAAGTCAAAAAAATTTTAATTTTTTCGATAAGGATTAATGAGATTTTGGAGGGTATTGTTTGTTTTGATAATGTAATGCCCAAGGATAACTGGATGGAAGAAAATCTAGCTTTATTGAGCATTATTTCAGATATTCTAAGAAATGCATTTCTACGTAAATTAGCAGAAGAGAAATTACGTAAAAGTGAAGAAATTATCCACCAAGATTTTGATAGAGAGTATTTTTATAAAGAATTATTTGTGAATGATATCAATTCTATCATAAAAAACATCCAGACATTGTTAACTGAATATAATACATACGATCATGAAATGATATTCAAATTTAAGGACCAATTATTAGAAAAAATTAAAGAACAATGCATAAATGGTCAACTTTTGATAGATGTCATACAAAAACTGACGATGGTGAATGAAGCAAAATTAATGATTAAACCCATAAATCTAAGTGATGTAATTAATGATGTTAAAGAAATTATCACAAATAATTATTCT
>JBHLRJ010000153.1:0-8629 GCA_048882645.1 Candidatus Thorarchaeota archaeon | reverse complement strand
ATAATAAACCAATTAAAAAAAAAATTTGGAAAATAAAGAGTTCACATTAAACTTTCGAGCTCTTTCTGGATTTTCTCAATCCGCTTCTTTGATTTTAATAAGATATTACTTTTGCCATATTTATAAAACCAACGATTAAAGCGCTCCTGAATTGAAACTTCTCTTGTTCCCGCCATATGTTTATCTGCTAAACATATTATTTTTTCTTCTAATGTAACTGGTAAATAATCTTTTTTAGGTAAACCAAATTTAACAGCATCTTCTTTATCTAATCCACCTAAAATATGTCTTTCACAGATCCGCGCTAATTTTTCAGAAAAACCTCTTTCTCTTAATATTTTTCCGCCAATCATTGCATGTTTAAAACCATGTGTTTTGGATCTCCCAATATCGTGTAGTAAAGCCCCTATTTCGATTAATTCTTTATCAACATTAATCTTTGTTATCTTACTCGCGATTTCTAAAGCCTTATCAGCAACTTTCTCGGAATGACGTCTTACTGAGGGCTGTACTTTCAGTTTTTTAAGCAAATCTATCGCAAAAGCCCGATCGGGTAAAATATCTTCCTTTTCATCCATTAATTTTTATAAGAAAGTAATAAACTTTAAGTTTTAGGTATGGATACTTTCCCTCGAAATAGTAATATGGGATGAATCTCTAAACTTCTCACACTCAAAACATATAAGAGCGTTCATTTATGAATTTTAGATTTGGTTTTTATTACTAAAGTTCCTCATAGGGCCCGCTAACTACCCCTCCAAACAAACCTCCTATAAACGCCCCTATGAATCCACTTATTATTCCTCCCAGTGTTTCAAATAACTGAGTCCCTTGGAATAAAGCCATCAAATCCTCACCAGAAATTATGCTAAGTATAATCCAAATTAAGATGACCACGACGACAACTAATAGGCTTGCTATAATCCCTCTCTTCAACCCTTTTGCTATAGCTCCACTTATAAAACCAATAAAAATCCATGCTAAAAGTTCAGGAGCAAAAAAGCCTAAAATTGTAGGTGTGCCTGTGATAAATGAAATTAAATCAAAATTAAAATTAGCCCCAACTAGTAAAGCAGCTGCTTTAATTATATTAGATCCAACATATTGGTCAATTTGATTTATGATTTCCGTCATGTTAAAGAAAAAAATCGTAAAAAAACTAAGAATAATACCAATAATAATTCCAATCACTAATCGGTATGATGACATTCTTCAAATCATCTCTAAGTGTTATTTATTTAGCTTGATATAAAATATAAAGGTAATAATAATATTTTAAATTTAAAACTATATTAATATTTTAGTTGTAACTTAGCTAGATATAAGCTCTCAAAAAAATATTAAAACTATGATGAATTTTATCAAATATTCATTATTTTTTATAATTTTGGTATAATTTTATAAAAATACTTTTAGCATAAGCAAATAAGGCTATTATCTTGGCAAGGAAAAAGAAAAAAACCGAAAAAGAAGAAACTGAAGAAAAAGAAGAGGACTTAGAAGATTTTGAAGAAGATCTTGACATTGATTTCGAAGAAGATTTAGATCTCGAGGAAGAGCTTGAATTATTAGATACAGATGATATAGATGCGGGAATTGAATTAAAAGAGGAATTAATCGATAAGGACGAGGAGAAGAAGCAACTCTACCTAAGTTGCGGTATTCACATTGGCACGAAATTATTAAGCGGGGATGCAAGGAGATTTATATATAGACAGACTAATTATGGATTATATGTTATTGACTTAACTAAAACTGATGATCGATTAAGAATTGCTGCGAAATTTTTAAGTAAGTACATTGAAGAGGGTAGTGAAAGAGTAATTGTTACCTCAGTAAGAAGATATGGAAAGGAGCCTGTTAGAAAGTTCTGTGAGGTGTTAGGATGCAAGGCAGTCACAGAACGATTTATTCCCGGAAGTTTAACTAATCCCCTTATAGATACTTATATTAAAGATGCGAGTGTTGTAGTAATTGTTGATCCTCATGCCGATAAAGTTATTTTGAGAGAAGCTAAATTAGCTCGAATTCCTGTAGTTTCCCTTTTTGATACTGATGATGTTCTCGATGGAATAGATTTAGCAATTCCTGCAAATAATCGAGGTAAAAAAGCATTAGGTTTAGCATTTTGGCTTTTAGCGCGACAAATTATGCTAGAGTTAGGTAAAATAGCAAGTGAGGAGGAATTCCCTTATACATTAGAAGAATTCACTTCAAAAATCGTACCAGTTTATAGGCAAGAAGTATAAAATTCTACTTTTTAAATCTTATTTCAATCTTAAAAGATTAGGAAGACAAGAGATACTTTCAATATAGGCCTCTACTTGAGATTGCTTGAAAGATTTTTTGGTGGTAACACCTGAAAGAACGGCAATGAAAAAGATACCTGCTCTATAAGCAGTTTCAGAATCAATAACACTATCCCCTACATAAACTACATCTGGTAATTGCAATTTTAATGTTCTAACTGCCAAAAATAATCCTGACGGATGAGGTTTTAGCTTTTGAACATCTGCTCCACCGATAATAACTTCAAAGAAATCCAAGAGATTTTCTCTGAGTAAAATATTTTCTATTCTATATCGAAATTTTGTTGAAACAATTCCTAATTTAATTTCAGAACGCTTTAATGATTTTATTACATAAGGCACCTCTGAAAATAAGGTCGTATATTCTGTCATAACTTCATCCGCTTTTTCTATAAAATAATGCTTAAACTCTTCACTCTTTTCAATATGTTTATCACCTAATATTTTGACCAAAGTTTGTTCGAGTGAAAAACCAATTGTTTTATTAATCTTATTTGCGGAAACTTTATTAAACTTAAGTCGCTCTAATGCATAATTTACGCATTCAATCACACCTTTAGAGGAGTCAGCCAGTGTATAATCAAAATCAAATAGAACTCCTTTAATGTCTTTCATTTCTTTTGTCTCAATTTAATCACTTTTAGTGCAAAATAGCATTCTCTATTTATTATTAATTTCTCTTATCGACAAGTTAATTTTTCTTCTTAGAAATTAATTTAACCTTTTTAATTATTTATAATATATTTTTAATTTTAAATCAATTAAACTAACATAGTGATGAATTACAAATATTTAGTGATTTGATGAAAAAAATTATTGCTTTCTCAGGTAAAGGGGGGGTTGGAAAAACAACTTCTTTAGTGCTTTTTTTAAAATACATTTTAGAGACCAAAAACAAACTTGATATATTAGTGATAGATTCTGATCCCGATGCGAATATTGCTGATGTCATTGGTGAAGAGGTTAAGTTTTGCGACACAATTGGCGGTAAGATGAAAGATTTAAAAGATAAAATTCAAAAGAGACAGTTACCATTAGATGTACCAAAAAATCAAGTTATTGAAGGTGATGTCTATAATTGTTTAATCGAGATGGATAATTTTGATCTCTTAGAGATGGGAAGACAAGAAGGAGAAGGTTGTTATTGCTTCATCAATTCTGTGCTAAAGAACGTGATTGACACACTATCTAAAAACTATGACATCACATTATTAGATGCTCCTGCGGGATTAGAACATTTCGCACGAAAAACAGGACGGAATGTAACAGATTTAATTATCGTAACCGATCCCTCCAAAATGGGAATACATACATTAAAACGCATATTAGAAATAACCAATGAATTAGAATTAAAATTTGAGAATATATGGGTACTAGGAAATCGCTTTCCGGATAATTTAAGGGACATTTTAAAAAATGAGATAGAAAAACTCAATAACCAAAATGTAAAACTCTTAGGATTTATTTCTAACAATGATAATATCAGTGCGGTTAACTTAACTGGAGGAAATTTACTCGAATTATCTCAAGATAATCCTTCTTATCAAGAAGCAAAGGAAATGTTTGCCAAAATCTTATGAATTTAGAGATAATCATTTATCTTTTTATTTCGAAAACGTCTTTCAACTCCCCCTTTCATTCCTGGTAGCTCAAAGCACTTATCAGGAATCATCTTCTTAAAAAAGCTTTTATTCTCTCGTTCTGAAATGAACTGTGAACTATATAATGTCTCAAAGATTTCTTCTCCAGAAAATTGAATATCTTCAAAATATGGTATAATAGAACGATTAATACTTATGTCTTCCACAGTATCCTTTAAACTTGAGTTAAACACGCGAATCTCGCCTTTTTCATCTATAATGGTTGTTTTTTTGGTATGTTCATTGAACAAACAGATTATCGATTTAGGAAATCTTTTATGAAAATACTCTAAAACTAGATCTATTACTCTATGTTTAAGTAGTACAACTCCATATAGTACACCCCGATTATTTACTTTTGTCCGCGTAAACTGCCTTGCACGATAAGCTTCAGTATAAACCTCTTTCATCATCGATTTAACTTTTTTAGCAAAAAGCGTACCAGAATTTCGTAAAACAACCTCTGGTATTCCTTTAACTTGTTCGATGAGAATAGGAGAGGAATTAAAATGACGGGGAAGATTTTTGATTAATTCCTCTTGTGAATATCCTTTCGAACAACCAACTACTTTTAGTGGATCTTGCTCTTTTTTATTTCCTTTCATTTATGTTGCCTTTCTATTTTGAACCTAATTAACTTCAATGAAATTTTGAAGCGTAGTTTGATTTTTCCCATTTATCAAAAGGTATGGTTCGGCTCGCTTCAAAACTACTCCAATCGATTTTAAATCTTGTCGTTTCTTGAATGTAAATTTCTTTGCCCGAAGATTTATTATACGTTTAGCAGAAACAGGTCCAATTCCCGGAACTCTTAATAACTCTTGATAAGATGCTTGATTAGGATCAACAAGGTTATGATCTTTAAAATAGTGTCTTGCTAGATGTATTTTTGGATCTCCTTGAGGTAAATTGCCATCATCGTTTAGAATTTCCTTTAAATCATTTAATTTATAATGGTATATTCTTAATAACCAATCACTTTGATATAATCGGTGTTCTCTAGCTAATGAGGCAGCTTGTTTATTCGCTAAAGGAGTTCCCTCAATTGGGATGAATGAAGAAAAATAAGCTCGCCTTAAATCAATTTCTCGATATCCCCAATCTATTCTGCTAAGTAGTTCATAATCACTTTCATTTTCTGCGGCTCCTACGACAAACTGTGTCGTCTGCCCACTATTAAGGATAGGAGCGCCATCCCATCGAAATTTTTTATATCCATTTTCTCTTCGATCTTTAATCATTTTTTCTTGAAATCTTAATTCATTATCTTGTTTAAGGTCTTTCAATTCTTTTAGGGTCTCATCATTGTTTTTGATACGAATTTGTTTTAACCAGCGTTGGCGAGTAATAATATCGTTTAAAAAATCCTTTTGTTCGGCAATTTCTGAGAGGTGGTCTTTAGAGGAAGCTTCTGTATTGATTGAAATGCGATCAGAGAGGATTATTGCTTCTTTTAGGAGATACTGGCTTACACCTGGTAAACATTTAAAATGGACATAACCCTGAAAGTTATATTTGAATCTTAGAAGATGAATTGCTTCCAACATTTCTTCGGTTGTTCTGTCAGCACTTCCACATACAGCTGATGATATAAACACTCCTTCCACCACATTCATAGCATATAATTTCATGAATGTACGAGCATACTCTTCTGGTGTAAAACTCATCTTGTGTTTACAAGTGTGGGCAAAACAATATTTACAGCTGTAAATACAATTGTTAGTATAGAGAGTTTTAAAAAGGCTCATGCATCTACCATCAGGTGTATAGCTATGACAAATTCCTGCTTTTGCTGTTGCCCCGATCCAATTTTTCGCGTCCCCAAAAAGAGTTGGGTATTTATCGGTGCGACTAGAAGCAGTGCTAGCACAAATATCATACTTTGAATTTTCTCCTAAAACCCGAATCTTTTCCAAAACGGATGGCAATTTAGTTTTCAGCTAAAATAAATTCATTTATTTTACAAAGTGTATAATTTTATCACTTGTTAATTGCTTTATAAAAAAAGAGGGCATATTGAATTTTCAAACTATTTATATTAGAATTAATTAACAGTAAAAAAGATATTTCGATGACCAAAGATAAATTTATCTTTAAATTATCAAATAATAAAATACAAAGAATTTACAGATTAAATTGATTAACAATGCCTAGATATACTGGGAGTGAGATAATAACTAAGTATTTGATAAAAGAAGGTGTAAAGTATGCTATCGGCATCCCAGGACATGGAAATCTTCCATTTGTGGATGCTTTGTTCAAAGATAAAGAAAATATCCAATTAATTCAGCCCAAAACCGAAAATGCAGGAGTTTATTTAGCAATCGGCTACTATAGGATTACTAAAAAGCCATTACCTGTGTTTACTTCAATTGGTCCAGGTGCTATTAATACAGCTATCGGACTTGCTGATGCATATGTTGATTCAATGCCTGTACTAGTTCTTAATGGAGATACACATACCCATATGAGAGGTAAAGGTGTATTACAAGAAATAGAAAGAAAAAGAGATTCTGATATGCCTCGAATATTAGAACCCATCGTAAAGCGTAATTGGCAAGTTAGTTCCGTCAAACAATTACCAACTATAATACAACGTGCTTTTAATCAAATGATGACTGGACGACGAGGGCCCGTAGTGATTGATTTACCAATGGATATCCAGGCATCTGCAGTAGAAATTGAAATTCCTACCCCATTAGAGAGAAGATCAATAGGTCGAGTTTTAGGAGATCCTGATTTAATTACTAAAGCAGCTGGATTGCTCAAAGACGCTAAAAGACCAGTCATGTTGTTAGGCGGGGGTGTTGTAACTTCAGAAGCGTTCAAAGAAGTTATAGACATAGCTGAGAAAATTGGGGCAGCTGTTGTTGTAACAATGATGGCTAAAGATGCATTTCCAAATGATCATCCTCTATTTGCATGGAGTACTGGGAGTAAGGGCACAACTATAGGATTAAAAGTCACTTCTACTGCTGATGTTTTATTTGCTGTTGGATGTCGTTTTGCTGATGAGACCACTAGTTCTTACAAGCACGGAGTTAGCTTTTCAATACCTCCTACAAAATTGATTCAGATTGATATTGATCCCCATGAGATAGGTAAAAATTATCCTGTTGAAGTTGGAATTATTGGGGATGCTAAAGCGTGTTTACAACAGATTCTCGAAGAATTGGGGGATAATAATCATGACTTTGAGAAAAGTAATTATTTTAAGGAAATTCAGGTTGAGAAAAAAAAGTGGTTTAACATATTAGAAGAACACAGAGCAAAAGACAAATTTTCAAGACCAATGATTTCTACGGTTTTAAAAGAAGTAAGACGATTTTTTAATAAACAGACAGTTTTTGTAACAAGCTCTGGAAATGTCCAAGCACAAATGATCCAAGAATTGGAATTTTACGAGCCCAAAACTTGTATTACAGCAGGAGGTTTCTCAACAATGGGTTATAGTGTTCCGTGTGCTATAGGAGCTAAATTAGGATTGAACGATTTGGGTAAAACGGAACAAAAAGTAGTAGCTTTAGTGGGGGATGGAGATTTCATGATGACACTCTCCGAATTGTCTGTGGCTGTTCAATTAGATCTAACAAATTTTTTCGTCATTATACTTAATAATTATGGTTGGATTGCCATCAAGGATTTACAGCAAGCAGCCTTTGGAGAAGATAGAGGATATGGTACTGCTTTCTACGATAAAGAAGATAACCCATATTCTCCTGATTTTTCTACCATCGCTAAGGGATTTGGATGTTATTCTGAAAAAATCTCCAGAAAAGAAGAGATTATTCCTGCGTTGGAAAGTGCAAGTAAGGCAAGAAAGCCTGCAGTAATAGAGATATTAGTAAATCGTAAATATCCTCTCTCAGGATCAACAGCTTGGGGCTGGTGGGATGTTCCTATACCAGAATATTTAGAAGATCGACGTAAGGAATACGAAAAAGAGATGAAGGGAGAAAAATTATAAATCAATAGATTTGTTTCTCGCTAATTAAGCGTTGAACGATCAAAGCTTTAAATGCCTGAACATCTTTCCATGAAGTTGCACATCGTATTAAGTTTCCATTTTCACTTACCTTAGTTTGACCAATTTTAGTTACTTCAATTTTTACATTTTGAATATTCAACAACTCTTCTGAAAAAGCCAAATAAATAGCAACAGTATCAAATAGTATAGAAGTCTTTTTCTGTGTTTTAAATAATTCTGTTAACTTCCTTTTTTTAATCCATATCTCCAAATTCTCTTTTATTGAGGTTACTATAGAATTATCGCAATGCATAATCTGTTCAAAATTCTCCCCTGAAAGAACGATATTTCCACATGTATCCAGGGGTGTTATTGTTTTCTCCCAAGGAGCTTGAAAAACTTCTTGACAAGATTTAATATCACTGAATACATTATATTCTATTGCGGGGCTTGGCTTTCCAGCATACCCAATATTAAGACTCCCCTGCATCCCCACGAAACGGGCATTTTGTGTAATTTTTGGATTAAAAGTAAGTGCCTGTGCAATATTTCCTAATGGACCGATAGCGATAAGTGTGATAGGTTTATTAGATTCCCTGATTGTATTACAAATAGCTTCAATGCCATTTTTATAAATGACACCAGGATAATCAGATAAATTATAATCTTTAATCCAATAATAAAGTAATCATATTTTATCTTATATCTTCTTT
>JBHLRJ010000152.1:0-8708 GCA_048882645.1 Candidatus Thorarchaeota archaeon | reverse complement strand
GAATTCCCAATATCAAAAAGAAAAAAGTCCATTTCAAGAGAAATTAACTATTCCCCACCAATGAGAAAGATGGTTGAGGAGCATGTCTTAATTAAAAGGTGGTTGGCTCTTATACCTAAAGTAATTGAGAGTATTGACCTTGAAAAAGAAGAAGATTTAGAACTTATTAATAATGGCATGGATTTTATTCGAACATATGCTGATAAATATCATCATGCCAAAGAGGAAGATGAAACCTTCAAGTATTTCGATGAAAATCTTGATATATTAAAGGTCATACGAAATGATCATGTAAAGGTAAGAAATCATGTTAAAATTATGCTTGAAGCAATTGAAGCAAAAGATCAGAATAAATTAGTAAAGCATCTGAATGCATACAAAGAAATCTTACCCGGACATATTAAAAAAGAAGATGAAATCCTTTATCCTTGGATGGATAGAAATTTAACTACAACCCAAATAGGAGAATTACATTCAAAATTCAATGAAATCGATTCTAATTACGGAAAGATTACAGAAAAACAGATAAAATTTATAGAGGAATTAGAAAGAAAGTATAAACCAATTGAGGTATATATAGATTGAATCTGTCAGATTATATTAGTAATGATAAAACCTATTCTCCGCCAATGGAAATGCTGATAAATGAGCATAATTTAATGATGAGATGGCTCACATTAATACCTAAATTCATTGAATCTCTAAATATTGATTCAGATGAGGATAAACAAATATTACTAGACAATTTCAACTTTATTAGTAATTTTATAGACAATTTACACCTTACTAAGGAAGAGAATGAGATATTCCAATATTTTGAAGATGATTTAAATATTTTGAAAATTATGCATGATGAACATGAAAAAATACGGTTCTATATGAAAATCTTTTTAATTGCATTAGAAGAAAAAGATAAAAAAGCTATTGCTGAAAGTCTTAGTGGGTATAGAACACTACTTAATGACCATATAAAAAATGAGAATGAAATTATCTATCCTTGGATAGAGAGAAATTTATCAAAATCTCAATTAAAAGAATTACTTGCCAGATTTGTTGAAATTAACTCAAGGTATCGGGATGTGTACTTAAAATTTAAAGATTTTGTCGAAAAAATGGAAGTGAGCTTGGAAGATTAGATAAAAATAAGATTACTTTATAATTTTATTTATGTTTCCTCTTTTTATAAACGATAATACTCCCTGCTATTACGATTCCACCGGCAGCAACTGACGTAATAATGATAATCGGTACCCAATCTTGGCCACCTGGTTGTTCACTCCTTGTAATATTTACAAAGACTGTATCAAAAAACCCAATATTTCCCCTTGAATCGTTAAACTCTATTCTGTAAAAAAATTCCCCTATCATACTTGTATCAACAGTAACTTCAACATTATCTCCATGCTCCCACTCTGTCCAGGGAATAATTACTGTTATACCAGGATGTTCGGGAATACCTGTTGAAACCTTATAATAACCTCCTCCGACATCATCATAAAGAGTCCATGTAATCGTACCTGTACTATATTGTTGATATGATACGTCGCTGGGGGATGTACTTGTAGGTGCTGTAGTATCAATCATGTACTGAGCCCAGATATCTTGTTTGCCAGTAGCTCGATCATCCGACCATGTAATTATAGCAGTTCCTATATCAGTTAAAACAAGATTTTGATAAAGTTGATCTTTATTAGGAACGGGATCCACTAGCATACCATTTACACCCCAAATAGCTGTACTATCATAGAGTAATCTTTGTGCATAGACATTCCAATATGAATTACTTCTAAAATCAGTCCATACTATAATAGCCCCAGACGCACCATCGCTAATTGGCACTGCGCCTTGCTGTTCATAATCAGCTGTACAGATTGCTGTACCATTAGGTGCCCATTGAATATCTCCTGTCCAATTTATTCGTTGAGCGTATATGTCATGTTGTTCATTTGTTCTTCTGTCCGACCAGGTGATAATTGCTCCATTATTCATATCGCTACAAATTTGAGGATTTATTTGTGAATCATTTGCTGTACAAATAGGGGCTCCAGTACCCATCTCCCACCAAATTGTACCTGAGGAATCTATCCTCTGGGCATAAATATCACCAAGTGGATCATTACGTAAATCTATCCAGGTAATTATTGCATTACCTCCAGCACTAACAATGTTAGGAAAATTCTGTTCTCCAGCAACATTACATACTCCCAATCCATTATGTGGCCATTGAGGATGCCCTGTAAGATTGAATTGTTGAGCATATATATTAACATTAGAAGCCCCCAATCTACTATCTGCCCAGGTGAAAAATATTTTCCCCACTTGATTACAAATAAGCTTTGGAAATTGCTGATCATCTGCTGCATCGCATACGATTGAGCCATTATCATTCCATAAAATCACTCCATTTTGACTAACTCTCTGGGCATAAATGTCCCATAGATTAGTGTCCATTCTATCATCCTGCCAGACAATAATAACTCCCCCTGCTCCATCAGAGCAAATGTCAAAATTTAATGGGATACTTGTAGCATTACATACAACAACACCACTAGGACTCCACATCGTTGTTCCTGAGGAGTCAATTCTTTGAGCGTATAGATCAACATCAGGAGCTGCTCTCCAATCCTTCCAAACTAAAATACCTCCTCCAGCTCCATCAGAGCATATATATGGAGCAGATTGATGACCTACTTCTGTACACACAGCAACTCCACCGAGAGTCCATTGAATATTCCCATAGGAGTCAAGTTTCTGGGCATATATGTCGATGTCAGCATTACGATAATCCATCCATGCAATAATTGTACCTCCGTCTGATGTTGAGACGATAGCTGGAACTATTTGATCTTCTGGTTCTGTACACACTCCAATCGCAGTTGTTTCCCAACTGTGGACAAATGATATATTACAAGAAAGAATGGTTGATGATATAAATGATAAGCTCAAAAATAAAATACATATCTTCAATTTCCTCCATTTCATTAATAAATCAGACCCTTAATTACTAATTCCAAAAATTTGGAAATTAAATATTATAAACGATGTTCTTGTTTATAAATTTATATTTTTTAAACAAATAAGATTAAAATTAGCGATTTCAATAAGAAGAAAAATTTTTCAATTTCATTTGTCTCGAACGCCTATTTTTTCACCAATGGGGCATGTAAATTTTGCGTTACAGTGTAAACATGCTACCTTTGGGAATATAACAAAGAAGCGGAATATTAATAAACCCAAGACGATTAAAAACACAATTAATAGATAAAAAGAGAAATTTAGGATTAAGGCAGGAACTGATGCTACGAGTGGAAAGAATAAAGCAGCCATATAGATGTTATTATAACAAAATAAACCTTCTGCTCTTTTTGAGAAATCTTCCGGTTTTCCTTCTTTTGCTATTTTTCGTGAGATTTTATTTAGACCAGATACGCAACGGGAATCTTTCATTCTGTAATATACACAATTTGGACATACAATCAATGGCATAAGAATATACATCTGTAGAAAAGCAAAAACAATATAAATTAATCCAATTAGATAACCCAACCTTAAGAATGTATATCCAATAATTAAACCTACTCCACCTATTAAATAATGGAGAATTGTTGAAAATTCATGAATAAAAACTCTGAAAAGTGAAAATTTTTGATACAATTTAGCTCTTGTTTTTGATTCTTTAATACCGAGAGAAGAATCACTAATCTCATCGTTCACTTAATCTGTCAACCTACTTGCCTTTAATAAATTGATAATAGTAAAAATATATATAAAAATTGGTGTTATTTTTGCACCATTAATTCTCACTTCTGGTTGCGACACTTCAGCGGAACGGAGTCTACACAGCGTTTAAACCGAAGGATCCATATCAAAGTTACTGTGCATTCGCAGTGAAGTGAGTTACGCGCAACCTGGTAACGTAAAGCAACTTTTTTAATTCTAATGTTTTTCTATATTAGTTTAATCATGATACGAATATCGTTGTTCTTTCCAAGGATCAGCTTTATTAGAATAACCTGCTTTTTCCCAATAGCCTAAACGATCTTCCTTTAAAAAAGTAATTCTTAATACCCATTTTGCTGATTTATAAAAGTATAAGCTGGGGATAATTGGTCTAACTGGACCTCCGTGTTTATTACTTATTGGCATTCCTTCATAAGTGAGCGCTAAGATTGTATTTTCTTCTTTTAGTTTCTCCAATGGAACGGTCGTAGTAAATCCACCATCAGCGCAAAAAAATTCTACATAATTTGCAGTAGGTTTTGGTTTAATTAGCTCAAATAATTTGTTGAAAGAAATACCACCCCATTTTGTATCAAATTTACTCCAAGAAGTCACACAATGAATATCTGCCAAAATTTCTTTATCCTGAATTTTTTTTAAGTCTTCCAACGTAAATCTCATAGGATTTTCTACTTCCCCATCAAATTCCAAAACATAATCATTTATGTCCACTTTAGGTATTCGGCCTTTTTGTAATACAGGAAAACGATTTGTAAGATGTTGACCAGGAGGAATTCGAGGTTTTTCTTTTTTTTCTGAATTTTGATTCACTTTTAATCAACTCAAATAGACTTTTTTATAACTCGATCTGATGCAGATAAATAAGGTTAGATTAAAATTAATAATTTTATACTTTATTTTATTATATCTGCAATTTTATCACAAAAACTGTACAATCTGATAAGACAAATTCTAAATTCACATCTTCAGTAGTCGAAACCGGTAAAATGGTATTAGGTCCCGCTTTCATGGCTAAAAGATAACCTTCCTTACCCTTTAAATAAAGCTTATTGAACTGACCTTTTTTCATTTCTATTATTGCCTTTTCAGCTATAGATTGGAGAGTGTTACTGAGAGTAGGTATTCAATTTTTCAGTTGTAAGAACATCTACTCATAATTAAAAGACTTTACCACACCAAGAACACCTAGAGAGATTAATTTTACGAGATATAGCGCATTTTGGACAATCTTGTTGAATTCCCTGGTCAGCGTTTAATGAAGATTTTTGCAATAATTCTGAGATTGGTGGAAATCTTGGTGTATAGTGAGATGTATTTTGAGCAGTAGTAGTCTTTTGTTTCCATTCTGGAGTACTTGTCGGAGATTTTCTCAAATTGATTAAAAGCTCAGTAAGAAAATAATCTGTATGACTTTTAATCTCGTTTAGATAGTATAAGGCATTTTTCTTATCGTTTTCCAGAATTATTTTAGAAGCCAGTTCTAGATCTCTTTGTGAAAAATTAATCGTGTGGGAGGAACTATGTTCAACAGCTTGTTGAAAATATCCTAGTGCGTTTCCTAATTCTGCAGGTTCTAAGTAATTAAGGTCAACTTTTTTGGAAAAATCCCAATCGATTTTTTTCTGTAACAAATAAATAGCATTAAATCGCAGTTCTAGGACTTTTAATTCTGATGTTAGTCTATCCTTCTTTTCTTGAGGAACCGATTTAGATTCTGAAATCTTCTTAAGCATCAAATAAACTTGCTCTTGACGATCATAATTTTCTTCAACAACTTTAGATTTTGATGCACTTCTGGCAATAAAGAATCCTATGATCATAAATGGGGCTGCAAGGAATTGACCAAATACCGCAAAGGCAGGTGGTAACACACTCCAAAAGGACTCTCCCAAGTACATATAAAAATTTATCTCAAAACCAGCCAAATAAACAAGAGTAGCAATAACAGCTACTATCGGAGCTAATATAGGAAGATAAGATTTATAAATTCTTCTTTTTATTTGAAAACCAGCAGCAACAATAGCTAAGACATTTCCAATAACAACAAATATGGTTGATCCCAGAGATAAAGCGAAAAGATCCTCGTTTCCTATCCAAAAAATATCCCACCCTGTCTCCCAATCATATACTTTATTATATCCAAACATCCACATATCCCACGAAATTAACCCCTCTAAATTAATACTTCCCGCGGGGGTAAATAAAGCGTAGATTCCTATTGCAGCACCAATAAGTAAAAATACCCAGCTTAAATGCCCCCATTTCTTTACTATCGACTTTTTTTTTCTGGTGGGTTGGGACGCAGAATATCTATCAGGAAATGTATTTTTACTAGTTGTTGTAACCTCCTCGACTGCTCTCTTGTCCACAAGCGCTCCACATTTAGGGCACATTATCGTTTCTTCTGGTAGAGAATTTCCACATTCAGTACAGAAATATTTCATTATTATCCTAACTTTGACTTGTTAAATTATCATCTATTAGTGGATCTAGTATATTTACATTTTACATATAAGTTAAGAAATATATATAATATTTTTCTATAAGGTCAAAACTGTGCTTCTATTTGATAAAATAACTCAGAAAAATCTGTGATTTATTCACTCATAGCTTGATTAACATAAATAAGTAGTCGTTATTGATTTCAATTCTCTTTTTTCATTTTTTAAAATATTTTGTTTATATTTACTTATTTTCTATAAAATCTTCTTTCCACAAACGTGACAGATAGATTGTCTTTTAGGGAGTTCAGCACCACAGTGTTTGCAATAAGGTTCATACTCTGGATCTTTTTTATTAATAGGTTCTCTTGCTTGTGGATGCCCACCTAATGCTAGGTCCTCAGATGGTGTGGGTGGTTTGAAGATATGAGGATGCAGATAACTTCCATTTCCATCAAAATCCCGGTTCAAGTTTATCCTTCTCGCACATTCCAAAAAGCTTCTATAAATATTTTTCCTCTGGTTATATAATGCACAAGTTTTATAGATTGCAGGATTCCACATGGAAAACTCATTATCAGGGTCATACCAGAGATTTTCTTCAATTAAGACTTGTTTAAAATCTTCTTTACCAATTACCTCTGTAAGGTCTTGCTTATTTAGCATGATTATGAGAGGAATTTCCTTTATTAACTTACCTTTTGCAATATTCTTTAATTCTTTTAACGATTCGATGTTATCTTGAAAAAAACGAGTTTGTGAATCCACAGTAAAAATTACTCCATCAGTTCCTTTAAAGATTTTATTTCTTAAAGGGGAGAACCTTCTTTGTCCCGCAACGGTATAAACATGATAAAACAATTTTTCTCGGCTTTTTTGTTTTGTAGATGAAAAAATTCCTCTATCAAAATACAGAGTTGATCCACTCGCTAATGATATTTTTGTCAGGTTGCCCGTGGGAGCAATGTCTTGTTCATCCTCTTTAGTATGACGATATAATGTATCTAAAATTGTTGTTTTCCCTGATCTCGCCATACCCCAGTAAAGAATCTTTATATAAATCTTATCATCTGCTGTAAATTTTACCATGAACAAATCTCCCTCAATTATTCACTACTATATGTATAGTTTTTCTTCTAGAGAATTTTTTTCTTTTTTTGCTTTTAAAATCGGTCCCAACAACCGGTTCCATAAAGTTACTATCTAACTAGTGATTTGAATATATGTATAATTTATCCTCTAACCTATCGTATAAATTTAGACATAAATACTTTTATCTATCTTATCTATCGGTTTACAGCCGATAATATTTATTTTAATTCAAGTTAGTAGGAAGGATTTCATGAATAATTAAATAGATTTTCTATTTAACAACCCGAAAACGAAGGTTGATGGTTTGACTCGATTTTGTAAAACTAATCATTTCTAGCTTTATTTTAGCATTACCTTTCCGTCTAAAAAGTGGAACTCCATCACCAAGCAAGATGGGTACTATATGGATATATATCTCATCTATAAGTCCTGCATCAATACATTGTCGAGCAACTGAGGCTCCTATAATAACAACATTTTTTCCAGCTGCAACTTGGAGGGCAAGTTTAACAGCCTTAGAAATATCCCCTTCCAAGAAAGTTATTGTAGGGTCATTGGAGTTGTCAGGAGGATGATGCGTAAGTACGAATTGGGGGCCTTTCCACCGACCCTCATATGGTTTTTGGGTTTCAGGAGGCGCATTTTCATCCCTTCCAACATTATAACTTCGTTTACCCACTAATAATGCCCCTGTTGCTCGAATTACTTCATCAACTTCATCTTTGGGATAAGAGTAGTTAAAAACCCAATCCATACTATCATTTGGACCTGAGATGAAGCCATCCAATGACATTGACGTATGCCATAAAACAATTCCTTCTGACTTTATAGGTTTCGATTGGCTAGTCACGCTTATAGCACCACTTTTTAATCATGTATTTTAGTTTATTTATTTCTTTCATATTTCTTCTAACCACGTTCAATAATATTTTTCTATTAAAAGCTTTGTCGATAAAATATTTATTTTCTTTATTATCTCATATATTTGGAAGGCGTTCATGAGATTAAATACATAAAATATTACAAATAGTCTTTTATATTCAACTTTACTCATCACAGTTAAATTATTAAATTATCCCTAAAAATTGGATGAAAATTAAAAAGAGGAGGAAAGGTTACGCAAAAAATTACAATACATTTATGGTTTGATAAGGAAGCTAATGAGGCTGCTGAATTTTATACTTCTATCTTCAAGAACCCTGGGATGAAGAACCAAACCACACTTCACAACACTCCTTCAGGTTCAGTAGATATGGTGACCATTGAACTTTTAGATCAAGTATTTACTCTGATCAGTGCAGGTCCACTTTTTAAATTCAATCCATCTGTTTCATTTTTAGTGGCTTGTAAGACTAAAGATGAAATCGAGGCTTTATGGGAACGTTTATCTGCAGGTGGAATAGTGCTTATGGAGCTTGGAGAATATCCCTTTAG
>JBHLRJ010000151.1:0-8853 GCA_048882645.1 Candidatus Thorarchaeota archaeon | reverse complement strand
TTTCATTATAATAAGAAACAGAATTCCATTCTTTTTCTTCAGTAATAATGTATGACTCTGTAAAATTATGGGATATTGTTATCTGTTGTACAATTGGGTCTGGAATTTCTAAATGTTCTGGGTATCTCAGGTAAATGGTACCACCTAACACCTCATCCCACTTAATTAAAAAGATACCCTTTGGCATTTTGGATTTTTTTTTTTAGTTTTAATAGGTATGTCTAAGTACGTTAGAGAAAAAATAACCTTATTAATAAAATAATATCCTTTATAAATAAAAATTTAGGTGTTGTTAGTCCATCCAAGCATCATAAATTAACGATACTTCATATTGATAATAACTGTCAGAATTAGGTTAAATACTAAAAGAATAACCAAAAAAATATATTAAACGATAGTAATCTTTCACTTAGTGAGAAAAATTTGCCCGTTTTTTATGTTTATATAATAGAAACTGTAACAAAAAATGGAAAGAAGAGATACTATACGGGATATACTAACAATCTCTATCGGAGATGGAATGAACATCGAAGCGGGAAAGGGGCAAAGTTTTGTCGAGGAAAAAAGCATCTCGAATTGAAATATTTTGAATTATATACAACAAGAAAAGAAGCAGTAAGAAGAGAATTAGAAATTAAATCATTATCACGCAAACAAAAAAGAGAATTAATCAATACTATATATACTTAAAATATTTTGAGATTAATGGTGGTAAACCAAAATTTTTTAATCTGTTTAGCAGGATTACCAGCATCAGGTAAAACTACTTTTGCTAAAAAATTAAAAGATGTCTTAGAAAGGAAATTCAATAAGAATCTTGTCAAAATCATAGATCCAGATATAATAAGACAATCAATTACGAAAAATACATTCAATTATAGAATGGAATCTGAAGTTAGAAAAAAAAATTTAAGTATAATAAAAAAGGAATTAGAAAAGGGAAATATCGTCATTAGTGATGATTTGAACTACTATTCTAGCATGAGGCACGATCTCAAGAAAATTGCAGATTTTTTCAACATTCACTTGTTTATATTCCATATATCAACTCCGTATGAGATCTGTATTAAATGGAATAAGAGTAGGGGGAAACCCATTCCAGATAAAATAATTAAAAGGATCCATAAAAAGTTTGATAATTTTGACAAGTATGGTTGGGACTACCCCGAAGCAAAATATGATCTATCTCAAGTATTAGATTTAAATAAAGAAGTTGAAGAATTAGTCGAACTTATAGAGAAAAAGGTAAATTCATCGGAGGATCTATTAAAAAGAAAAGTAAAGTCTTATAGCTCTTCTAATATGGATAATCAACATCTAGATGTAATAACACGTAACTACGTAGGAAAACTTTTGCAACAACCTGAGCTTCATTCCTTTAAGAAAAAGATTATTAAAGCAAGAAAAATGTATGTGAAACTTCATAAAAATAAATCCTTACAGAAGCTTGAAATAATTAAAAGTTTTAGAGAATTCTTAGAATTTAATTTAGACATTAAAATTTCTGAGGAGCTGTAATAATTAGCTTATTATAAATATTAAAAGAAAAGAAAATAAAGCATAAATATTTTAATTACTTGTGTTAAAATATTTGAGTTGAATTATTTATTTTCATAGATTTTGAAAATGCCACAAAATAGAGAAATTAGAAAGCCAATTAAATTAAGAATTGAAAGGTTAGAAAAAAGTCGTAGTGGACGTTCCTTATGTTATATTGATCAAAATATAATGTTTGATTTAGGTGTTAGTACTGGGGATATCATTGAAATTAGAGGGAAGAAAAAAACTACAGGTATTGCCGTTTCTAGTGCCGGAGATAGGGGAACTGGAATAATACGACTTGATGGTCTACAGAGACTTAATGCAGGAGCCACTATTGGAGAATTTGTTTCAATACAGATAGCAGAGGTTTATCCCGCACAAGAAATCGTGTTAACACCCACGAGACCAGATATTGATTTAAAAAGGCAAGCAGATGCAATTAAAAGCAAGTTAATAGATAAACCAGTTGTTCTAGGTGATATTGTTGATGTTTTAGGAACTTTTGTTCAAAAACCTGACCCTGACAACCCAATGAATGAATTTATGAAAATGTTTCAAATGGGATCAAGAAAAAGAACAACCTTAGGAACTTTAAGATTAATTGTTGAAAATCTCAAACCGTCAGATAAAGTTGTGAAAATTACACGGGACACTATAATAAAGGTAAATAAAAGAGTTGCAGTATTAAATGTTTCAGGTGGAGTTGTTACTTATGATGATGTTGGAGGATTAACTGATGAAATACAAAGAATTCGAGAGATGGTTGAGCTTCCTTTGAAGCATCCTGAATTATTTCATCGTCTAAATATTGATCCTCCTAAAGGAGTCTTGTTTCATGGACCTTCGGGAACGGGTAAAACTTTAATGGCTAAAGCGGTATCACAAGAATCAAATGCCAATTTTATTACAATAAACGGTCCCGAAATAATGAGTAAATTTTATGGAGCAAGTGAAGGGAGATTACGTGAGATTTTTAGAGAGGCAGAAGAAAATGCGCCTTCTATAATATTCATTGATGAAATTGATTCAATTGCACCAAAGAGAATGGATACCTCTGGGGAAGTCGAAAGACGTGTTGTATCTCAACTTCTTTCACTGATGGACGGATTGCGTGGCAGAGGTGAGATAATATGTGTAGGCGCTACTAATAGAGTTAATGCTATTGATGAGGCTTTACGAAGACCAGGTCGTTTTGATAGAGAAATAGAATTTGGAGTCCCTAATGTCAAAGGTAGAAAAGAAATTTTCCAAATTCATACAAGAGGGATGCCTCTTGAAGAAGATATTAACCTTGATGAATATTCTGAGATAACCCATGGTTTTGTTGGAGCAGATATCATGGCCGTTTGTAGAGAAGCAGCAATGTTCTCATTGAGAAGAGTCTTACCCAAAATAAATTTAGATGAACCAATTCCAAGTGAAATTATTCAGGAATTGAAGATTCAAGATAGGGATTTTGTTAAAGCAATTAATATGATTGAACCTTCTGCTATGCGAGAAATCATGGTAGAAATTCCAAATGTCTCATGGAATGATATAGGCGGTTTAGAGGATATTAAACAAGAATTAAAAGAAGCTGTAGAATGGCCATTAAAGCATCCTAAGTTGTTCGAGAAAGCAGGGATCCGCCCTCTAAATGGAATTCTCCTCTTTGGACCACCAGGTTGTGGAAAAACACTTTTAGCGAAAGCAATTGCTACTGAAAGTAAATCAAACTTTATCGCTATTAAGGGCCCAGAGATATTTTCAAAATGGGTTGGAGAGAGTGAAAGAGCAGTAAGAGAGATATTTCGAAAGGCAAGACAAGCTGCACCTTCAATTATTTATTTTGATGAAATTGATGCGATATCCGCTGGAAGAGGTTCTTATGAGAGTACTCATACATATGCTTCGATAGTAAACCAAATTTTGGTTGAAATGGACGGAATAGAAAATAGAAAGGGAATTGTTACTATTGCGAGTACTAACCGCCCAGATATTGTTGATCCAGCATTTTTAAGACCGGGTCGATTTGACCGTCTAATATATGTAAAGGAACCTGATTACGAGGCAAGATTGAAAATTTTAGAAGTTCATACAGCAACTATGCCCCTATCTGAAGATGTTTCATTGAAAGCCATAGCTCAAAATACTGTAGGGTATAGCGGTGCAGATCTCGAAAATGTATGTCGTGAAGCAGGTATGGAAGCAATTAGAGATAAAATGGATTCATTAGAGAAAATTGAAAATAAACACTTTGAATTTGCTTTATCAAAAATTAAATCAACTCTCCCGAAGGAAATTACAGAAAGATATGAAAGTCTAGCTAAGCAAATTACTGAATCCCGCAATATTAAAGAAACCAAAGCAGACTTTTATAAGTAACAATAAAAGTTCTTAACCTTTTATTTCATTTTTCAATATTATAAATTTAAAAAAATTAGCATTCGTTGCTTAGTTTTATATTAGTCCTTAACAAAATTAATCATAAATAATTTCTAAAAGAGATATTTAGATGAGTGAAATTAAAATCAATTGGGAAAATCACCTTAACAAGTATCAAGCAGCTATGGATGAATTAAATCTAGACTTCTGTATTCTCACAAGAGTAAAGTCTATTACTTACTTAACTGGTTGTTTTGTCCCTTGGAAGAGCTTCATTTTTCTCCCTAAAAAAGACGCTGGAGACCCAATTCTTTATACGGTTCTTTTAGATGTAGAAAGGGTGAGAAATGAGGGCCAATTGGCAGTCGAGGGATGGGGTCCTTTAAAAGGGTTCTATATAGAAAAGAAATTACAAAAAGCAGCAAAAAAGTCAGGTGTGTATAATCCAAAAGGAGCACCCCCAAAAATAGGTGTAGAAATGGGACTAGACATTTGTGTTACCGGTCAAATGATATCACATACTGAGGTAGAACTCCTCAAACAAGTGTTTCCGGGATGTAAATTAGTAGATTTTAACGAAAAAACAGAGAGGATACAGTTTATTAAAGAACCGGCGGAGATCGCTATGCTTCGAAAGGCATCTGAAATTACGGATATAGGACAGTCTAGTGTGAAAAACGCTTTAATAGAGCGTTCAGATAATAAAGAATTTACTGAAAATGAAATTGCAGGAATAGGGACCTTAGCGATGAGAAAGGCAGGTAGTAATTACGAATGGACTTTTACAGGGAATCAAGAAATAGGATCAGGATACCGAGCATCATGGACGTTCAATGGATGTACTCCTGCTACAAATAAAATTGTAAATGAAGGAGAATCTCTATTGGTTGACCTTCATAGTGAATATGGATGCTATCTCGGAGACTTAAGTCATAATTATATTCTCGGAAATTGCCCACCTGAATTAAGAAAATTTAATGATGTATACGAACAATTATGTTATACTCTCATAGATAATATGTATGTCGGTAACTCATTTGACGATTGTTACCAAGAAGTACATAAAGTAGCTGAAAAGGAGGGTTATGCTAATGATTTGTTTTTCGGTATAGGGCACGGAATAGGTTGTATTGGTAATGAATCATGGCCAGTTGTCGTGCCTGGTAAAGACTGGGGGTCTATGATTTTTGAAGAGAATATGGTTGAAATTGCTGCGGTTGTTTTTAACCGTCCTGGTCTAGGTGGGCTACGACTCGAGAGTCCAACCCTAATTACAAATAAAGGTGCAGAAGTATTACCAAAAACCAAATTTGAAGTGGATTATCTATAAGCACATTGCTTTTTGTTTTTTAAAAAAGTCATTTTTTCTTACCAATCATTTGAATGTGATTACATAATCCCACAATAGAAAGATCACTATTATAACTCATTTCTAACTCAAATAGTAGATCAAAAAATTTCTCATCAGACAGAAACTCATTTATTTTATCTCTGGGGAAGAATCGCGTAAAAACACATTTACCGATAGTATCAATCACCTCTAATCTGCTCTTATTAAACATTTTCCTTAGCTCATCAACCGTAAAACAATATATAGGAAATTTTCCTATTTCATCCAATATATGAGTTTCTTTCAACACCTCAATCTGTTCATAATTATTTACTGATAATTGTCTCCCAAGTTGAGAGATATAACTATCAACTGAAACACTAATAGGAGCTCTGGTTTTGGCTACTCGAGATAATTCTTGAATAGCTTTTTGCGGATTTCCGCAGTAACCAACAGGATCACCTTGAGCTAATACCATATCAAATGAGTTATCTTCGAAACAAAGCATGTCTGTAATATCTGCGTATTCAAACTTGATAAATTTTTGTAGATTTTCCTTCTCTGCTAATTTTGAGCCAACTTCTAACATCCTCTCGGAAATATCAGAACAAACCATATAAAAATCATGCTTTGCTAATTTACGAGACCAATAACCCGTTCCACCACCGGCATCAAGAATTCTTGCCCCTTTTTTAGGGAGATACTTTTTAAGATTTTGCCATGTTATTTCAAAATAGAATTGCCAATATGGTTCCAAATATGAAGATTCATAATCCTTGGCAATTTTATCATGGTATATAGTAGAACTTGTTCTCTTCTTCATCCTAGTTTCCATTAAATTTATCTATATTTTAATGATATAAGAAATAAATTAAGATATTATCGGAAATTTGACTCAATTAACTTATTCGGGAATTAAGAACTCAGAAAGCTCTTTACCAATTAAATCTCTAGCTTTATTACTTGTAACCGAAGCAGCGATTTCGAATTTATATCCTTCGATTGCCTTTGCATACCTAGTTAGACGTCTAACAAAGTAATTTATTGTACCATCAAAATTCTCGGTGGATGTTTCAAAGATACCCGATCCTTTTAATCCATATTTTGTCGCCCAAGTTTCCCATGTGGAAGCTGGCTTTATAAACGATGGGAATGGATAAACTCGTTCCACTTCTAGATATTTTTTACCTACAACTTCACTTTTTTCTACTGGATACCAGACATTTATTAATACTCTTATCATCGTATAAATACATTCCTTATTTAGTAATTAAATCATAAATTTTTAACGAAAGTTTCAATTCTGTTCATAGCGTCTTCAAGCTTTTTCATTTCAGTCGCATATGAAATTCTAATCATATTATCTGAGAAAGATCCAAAAATCGATCCAGGTACTATAGCTACAGCTTGTTCTTTCATGATGTTTTGAGAGAACTCGTCTCCACTAATATTAAAATTTTCAGTAGAAGGCATGATATAAAATGCACCGAGAGGTTTAACTACGTTAAATCCTATTTCAATCAATCTCTTATATACATACAATCTTCTTTCATCAAAAGTCTTCCAGATCGGATTAAAAAACTTCATATCCATCTTTAAGGCTTCAATGAATCCGTATTGAGCAGCATGATTAGTACCAGCAACAGTGTATTGGTGGAATTTTTCCATTAAATCAACTATTTCTTTTGAAGCAACAACATAGCCTATTCTAAATCCAGTAGCAGAAAACAATTTTGACATAGCATTTACCGTTATAGTTCGATTGAACATCTCATCTAATGAAGCGGGACTTGTATGTTTTAACCCATCATAGATATAATTTTCATATACTTCATCAGAAATTAAGTATAAATCATGCTCTATAACAATATTGACTAATTCTTTTAATTCGTTAACACTTAAAGCATAACCTGTGGGATTATTGGGAGAATTAATAAGAATTGCTTTAGTTTTATCGGTTACAAGGCTCTTTATGCCCTCAATATTCAGACTAAAATCATTATTCCGTTTAGCTTCTACAATCTTTATTCCAAAAAAGAGCCCACAATAAAAATAGGAAACAAAATTAGGTGAAGAGATAATTAATTCATCGCCAGGATTAAAAATTGATGCATATGCTAAAGTAATTGCTTGACTACCGCCATTTGTAACTATGATGTTTTCATTCCAGTTAGTGTGAATATTATTTACTTGAGCTACCTTTTTTTCAAGAAGTTTTAATAGTTCTGGCACACCCCTCGTAGGAGCATACATTGTAATTCTTTTCTTTAGAGCATCTATATTTCCTTGTATTACTTGTTCGGGAGTTTGAAAGTCGGGCTGACCAATCCCTAAGCTTATTACATCTGAACGCCCTGCTGCAAGATCAAATAATTTTCTAATACCAGATTTCGGAGCTTTTGATACACTACGTGAAATTTCTTTCATTATAGTTTCTCTTTAATAAAATTAGTAGAATTTATGGGAATCCAAAGATAATGATACGGAATAGAGTTTTTTTACGCTATTAAAATTTTTTACACACTCACTCCATGATTGCTTAAAATTTGCTTTACTAATGATAAGAAGGCTTCTTCTATGTGTTCTCCTAATTTTGCACTGGTTTCAACAAAATGGCTTGCATTAATTTTTTCTGCTAATTCTTCTCCCTTTTCTCTAGGAACTGCTCTTTCATCTACCAGATCTGTTTTATTTCCTATTAAAACGTAAACTCCTTCTTTGCGAATATATTTTTTAAAATCTCTTAACCATCTTGATTTTATATTATCAAAAGTATTATAACGAGTAACATCATAAACAAGTAAGGCACCTTCACATCCTTGGAAGTACATCGATCGAATCACATTGTATTTCTCTTGACCAGCTAAATCCCACATTATTAGTCTGATTTTAGTGTTTGTCTCTTCAAGGTTAACATCTTTTCTTACTATATTTGCGCCTAAGGTGGGTAGATAATCTTCTGAAAATGTGCCCTCGCAAAAACGATTTAGAAGGCTAGTTTTTCCAACTGCGCTTTCACCCAAAACAGTTATTTTGAATACAAATTCTCTAAGTTCCTTAGGTTCTTCCATGGTCATTTATATTTTATCTTTGGATTATTTAATCCTATCAATTTAATAATTTTGACTTTTATCTATTTAATAGTTTCTTCAATTAATTATAAAAAATTTGATACTACTAAAGATGATTATAACATCCTTAGATTTAATTGAATTACTAAGATTTCTTCCATCGACCAATTGTAATTATATATTATCGTTTGCCTATTTAATATTTTTTTTTAATTTTCAATTTTACAATAAATGTATTGTGATCAGGATCATGTACTTTTTCTGTGTCTGTATAATGAAGCACCTTATAGTCTGAAGATAATGACTTTTCTAAGCTATGAACTAAAAAGCCTTTGAACATATCGCATGGAACTCCAATTTCTGAACAAAAAATGCATCTATGTACCTTAACACTTACTTTTTTTCGAACATTCTCCATTATTTCAACTTTCCAATCTGTATCTATTAGAAAATTAATTTCATTTATTATATCATCAAAACTTATTCCATATGGAAATAAATAAAAAGATAATTTCTTCCCAATTTCAAAAAGAAGCTTAGAAGATT
>JBHLRJ010000150.1:0-8874 GCA_048882645.1 Candidatus Thorarchaeota archaeon | reverse complement strand
TTCTATTTGGGATTTAGGTGGTCAAGAGCGATATCTTGAACGTTATTTCTCTGAATCTTCACGTGAACTTATTTTTTCTGAAGTCTCAGCAGCAGTTTTTATGGTTGACTCTGCTACTGTTGATGGGGGAGTAAGAGAAATATTTGATAATTTCTTGAAATATTTATTTGAGTATTCTCCAAAGATCGATCAAGCTTACGTACTTTTAAATAAGATTGATTTACAAGAATCTCAAGAAGATAAATTCTATGAAATCTTATCAATTGATTTACCTAGCGAATTTCAAGACAAAATAGCTTTTACACCTGTATCTGTAAAGGAAGGTAGTGCCCAGCATAGGTTGATTGAAATTTTAGATTACGAAATTCAGAAGAATACTATATCTTTACAGCGATTAGGAAAAATAAGACATCTATTAGATGAATTAAAGATAAACACTCTATCGGAGTATCTCTTATTCAACCAACCCGATGGTTTGTTAATAACCTCAACATTCGGAAAATTTGAATCAAAACCTCTACAATTTATGAAATTTGAATTAGGGACGTTAGATTCCAATATTTATAGCATTTATCAGCGGATCATGGAACTTCAAAATATTTCGAATCTCTCTCCTTTAAAGTTATCAACAGTTGTTTATGAATCAGATAATTGTTGGATTTTAGTCAAAGAGGTAATTAATGGAGCTGTTTTAATGGCAATAACAAGAAACAAATTTTCAGAAGTTTTCTCAGGGGTAATGAATGCCTTATCCGGAGAGAGCTTCGCAAATTTGAGGAGTTATTTAAAATCTTCTGAATTTTAGTTAAAGAATTTGAAATAAAAAATAGTTAAAATAATCTAGTTTTCTTATTCTTTTAGTTTTTATTGCTCTTTTTCATGCAATCCAATCTTTGATAGAAGATGTTGGTTTGCATGGTGAGGTCTTCTGATTACAGTATCTCTAGATTTTTCGATTTCTCTGGCCTCATCACACATTTTTGCTGCTGTTCTCATCATTTCATGAGCAGCAGCTAATAATGGTAAGTATTCAGAGCGTTCTTTTAGTTGAAAACAAGCTTTTCCAGTGACCTTAGATACTGAAGCCGCTAATTCAAAAGCGGCGATCGCTTTAGCTCTTGCATAAGGATTAGAGAATTTCGCAGCTTCTGTTGCAATGCTAGCATCGACGATAATTTGAGGTAATGTGGGTGTCCTACCTTCAAGCATATCCATTATTACTTTATTTAGTTCTTCAGCTATTACTTGAAGAGCTCCAGTTATTGCCAGAACCTTTAATAAATCTGAATTAAAGATGCTCATCTCCACAGGATCGAGAAACGGTCTACGTGCGCCAATCATGCTATCACAATTAATTAAAAGATAACCCATATTTTTTTCTTTTATTTCATCAACAGCCTTTTTAGCTGGAGAATCAGATATAATGATAGTAGGTGTACTTCCCGCCATTTCGCGTGCAGCTTTAGGACCAGGTAAAGATGCGTTAGGGCTAGACATAATTATTAATTCTGGCTCCCATTTTAGTAGATCTTCCATAGTTTTTGTACACATTTCCGGGGGATGCATTTTTGCTCCTGAAGTTACTTCATGAACATTGATTCTAGTAGCTTCAGCTCGTTCATCCATTAAGAAAGCTAATAATAAGGAGGAGCCTATAGTACCATTCTTTAAAATTCCAATCTTAAGTATTTTTTCACTCATTTTTTACAATCTTCTTAGGTTTTTAATTTTAAATTTAAAAACATAATTCCTTACAATTATTCAAGGTTTTTATTTTTTTTTTAAATTTTATATAAAATCGAATGCTATTAGTTCATACATGTTATTGAAAATTATTTGATTATAAAAAATTAAAAGGATTAATGTTTAAAATGGAAATAAATGGCGTAGAGATTGAGAATACCTTTTGTGAAGCCTTTGGAGGTTTTTTTACACGTGTCTTAATAACTGCAACAAATGAGAAATGGGCTCGAATCGCAGCACAAGTTACAACCGGGTATGGTACATCAACGATTCATTGTGATGCCGAAGCAGGTATTGATATAATTGTACCCCCCGATAAAACTCCTGATAGTCGATCAGGAGTTATTGTAATGTTCTTCAAGACTAAGAAAGATGAAATGAGTAACGTAGTCATGAATCGCTTAGGTCAATGTGTTTTGACATGTCCCACTACTGCTTGTTTTGATGCAATAAATGGTTCCCTAGATCCCGAAAAGGAGTTCGAAATTAAAACCGGTGCGAATTTAAAGTTTTTCGGAGATGGTTTTCAAGAAAAAATTGAAGGAAAATACCCATTTGAAGTATGGAGCATACCAGTGATGGAGGGCGAGTTTGTAATTCAAAGTACCGCAAAAGTTGGGAAAGGAATTGCGGGAGGGAACTTTCTAATTATTGGAGAAGATCAAGAGATAACTCTTAAGGCTGCTGAAAGTTCAATAGAAGCAATAAAAGACGTACCAAATGTTATAACTCCATTTCCCGGAGGAATTGCACGTTCTGGATCGAAAGTAGGGTCAAAATATAGTTTTTTAAATGCTTCTACAAACGATCCTTTATGTCCAACATTAAAGGATAAAATTGAAAATTCAGAGTTAAGAGAAGGAGAAAATTGCGTTTATGAAATTATTCTTGATGGCGCTACTGAAGAAGCAATAAAGACAGCAATGAAGTGGGGAATTGAAGCTGCCGTGAAAGTTCCAGGGATAAAGAGAATTTCAGCAGGGAATTATGGGGGAAAACTCGGAAAATTTCAATTTAGACTCTATGATATTTTAGGATGATTTATAACAATACCTCGTAAGAAAAAAGTAAAAAAATATAATATACTATCTTATAATTTTCTTTTTATTTTACGTTGAGGAACACCTTCTTCCTCGGTTTTTACTTTCTCTTCTTCTTTTTTTTCTTCAATTGGTTCTATAACTGGTTTAGTTTTTTCTTTTTTCTCTTTAGGAGATTTTTTTAATAGAACTTCCTTCTTTCTAGATGGAGGAACTTGGGTTATGAAAAACTTTGATTTAAAATGCTTATATACAGCCGCAACTCCTGCAAAAAGCCCAAATATTATACCAATTATAAATACAATCCATGGAAGGTATTCGCTTAATACATCAGGGACTATTGTAATTGCTTGAGGTGCCATATTGTAATCATCTATAAGGCTTGCTATATCTCCATCAGAATCAACGACATAAATATAAACATACCAGATACCAGTTATTAAATCAATAGTTCGAATCGTAATTTTCGTATCCTCCCCTAGGTATTCTCGAGTTATGTTATACCATTCATTATTCTCATCTATTAAAGCAACTTTAACATATTCAACCTTCTCGACATCAGAAACATTAAAAGTAAAAACTAGATTTTCCCCATATAATATAGAGATGGGTTGACCCATTGAAATTCCATTGATCTTATAACTATGAATTTCGGGAGGATTATTTTCTACACTGATATAAGTAGAGAATAGTGTAGAACCACCATTTTGATCTTTTGCCGTAATATTGAGTTGATATCGTCCTATTGGTCTAGCAGCGGGAATTGTAAATGATTCTGAAAACTCATTGCCTTCTTGATGCTTTAAATCAAAATCTGGAAGGAAACCTCCAAGAGGATCAGCAATTTGCACGGTTATTTCTAGAACATTTGGATTATCTTCTATATCTGTTACATTTATTTTAATATCAAATTCTTGAGACCTATATATTATAGATTCAGAAAAATTTAATGAAGATTCAATAATATTCGGGGCAGTATTTAAGATATCGAAGGGGAAATACGCAGAAGCTTTTTTTCCAGAAATTTTATCTGTCATATTAAGGTTTATATACAAGGTTTTACCAATATAATTGACAACAGTTTGATTCTTAATTCTGTAGGTGAACTGTACAGAGTTATAATCAAAACTCTTTATAATGCCTTGTTCGGATTCAATTGTGCTGTTAACAATGGAAAGATTCCATACGAATTGATATGCTCCAAAATCATTAACAGTTAATTCTGCGTACATGACATCACCAATATAATATCCAGAACTATTTGTGATGGCCATGTAATTAGTCTTTATCGTAAAATTGGTATAGGTTGTGTGTGCATTCAAAAGTGTATTAGTGGTATTTAGAAGATAGAAACTTACATTCTGAAAACCTAATGGAGCATTATACTTTGGTTTATATTCATAGGAATATTCGTGAATATCAGAAACATCCATGGTGTAATTTCTAATGGTGCCATTAGTGAAGGAGATTTCCATAAAGGCATGATCTGTATCAGGGAATAAAAATGTGTCGAGTGTGATATTGATAGATTCATATAATCGATAGATAGTTGTAGCATTTCGGTCAATAGCATAATAAGCAATAGGGGAGCCTAATGCCAACTTTGGACTATCATTTGATTCTTTATTTCTATCTTTTACAGTTGTTAGTTGAGAATCATTGTTGTTAATTAAACCAATACCAGAAAAGATAGAAAATAAGATAAAAATGAATAAAAATAAGATTCCATACGTTCTATTTCTCAATACTCCTCATCTTCTCAATTTTTTATGTTTTATTTCTTTACTCACAAAATATAAGATTATACCTATAGGGATTATGCTTGGTAATAGATAAAAGATCACAAAATTAAAGGTTGATAATTGTAAAGATACAGTGAAATAAAATCTGACTATTTCCTCATCAGCGCTATCCATTAATAAAAGTCTATAAGACTTTGTTTCAAAATCGTAAGGATTTTTCGTAGGAACAATACTTTTTACAATCCTATTCTCCCCATAAACTAACTCGTTAATATTCGTTTGTACTTCTCTTCCATTAATAAATAATGAAAATTCTTCTGCTGTATGAAGATTATTTTTAATTATAATAATTATATAAGCATTAGCACCTTGAGTACTTATTTCTGGAAATGAAGCACTTATAATTTCGTATTTAGGTATCAATTCAATCGATAATACTTCTTTATAATACACAGTAGTATTTTGAAGTATTTCCATTTTGATTTGAATTGAACGAGTCTTAATAGTCTCTGATGTTTTTAATGAATATGATACGGTTTTAATCTCTTTTTCAATCAGAGTTTCTTCTTGAATAAAGGAGTCGATGGTATTTTCAGAAACTCCTGTAAAACTAATATTCAAATTTTGTGTAGCATTTGGTAAAAAATTAATTAAGTTCAAGGAAACATAAACATTGTCTCCCCTTACTACCTTGCTTTGATAAATTAAGTTGCTATAATCAAATGAATATCCAATTTCGATTACTTCTCTTACTTGTAAATAAAGGATATTCCCTTTCTTTATTTTAAAAATTATTTCACTTGGACCAGGAATAGCTCCAAACCTTGCAGTAAGATTAAATCTAACGTCAATAATCTCTTCAGAAACGGTGAAATTGACTTGATGTGAGGGGAAATTTACTATATTTTCTCCTTCTAAGGAGGCAGTTAGGGTCAGATTGTCAGTTCGTGTATAATTAATGGGAAGCGTTATATTTACTATCGGCCCTTGATATAATATGTTTACTAAACCCTCAACTGATTCATTTATTAATCCTGAGAAGACATTAAATCGTTTTATAGTTTCAGCAATACCAAAATAAGAGGTATTTGCCCAAATATACACGAAATAACCGTTTTTTATTGGTAGTGTTTCCTCTATAGGATGTATTAATGTATGAGATGTAGCAGGACTTAAAATTTGATGATCAAATTGATATAAAAAAGTCCCGTTTGGGTATTTAAAGAGATACTTAATATCTGCATCTGTAATGTTATACCATATAGTTAAAGAATCATATTTATCCGTTGAAACATTATAAAAAAGAGCTACTTTCTTATACGAATAAACGGAAGTCAAGTTCATGACATCTTGGTTAAAAGCAAAAGAGGGCACTTCTTTTGTTAAATTATATTCAGAGTTTAAGACAGTGCTACTATAAATTTCTGAAGCTTTCAGATATGCTTCACATAATTTTAAATTTGAGTTAAGTGACTTACTACTATTTGTTAAAGAAAAATCATAGGCAGTGTTAATATTGTCATAAAAATTAGTTTCAAACGAGTTGAATATTTCTATTGCTCTATTATAGTACGTAATATTACCTGTAAATTCGAATAATTTTAAACATGCTCTTAGCATAAGAGCATTTGCCTTAAGATTATAGCTATTATCAAAAATAACCCATGAAGGTTGAGCAATATTGTAATAGACTTTATTAACAGAATTCCACATCTTGTCATTTAAACTATTGTAAAGTTGGATAGCTTTAAGCAAGTAATCCGAATCATTTTGCATGCCTGTTTCAATCCAAAATTCTAAAAGCGTTATTATTCCTAAAGCATTCACACTTAAATGATAATATTTTTGACCAGCAAGTGGAGTACCCCAATTTAAGTTTGCGTTATGATAAAATGCTTTATCAGTTGGATTCCACATAAAATTTATAATTGCATTCATTGTTTGATTTGCTAAATAATATGCTCTATTTTTTACATAGTTATTTAAATTAAGTTGGTGATATGTCCGATGTATCAGAAGATTTGCTAAAATACCATAAAAATTACTCTCCATATACTTAGAACTTGTTGAATTATGATTATAGAATCCTTTCTTATTCATATCCCAAAATTCAGAAGAATTTACAAGGTAAAACATCTCTTCAATTGAATCTTTAGGAAATTTGCCTTGAATATTTATATTATCAATATCGTCACCAATATTCTCAATTAATAGAAAAATAGGTAATAAGTTATCAATTAGATATCGATCATCGTTTGCAATCTCTCCAGTAGAATTGCTTATTGATTTAACAAAACCATATTTATACTGACCATTGCCATCATACCATAAAGGAGTTGATTGTAACTTTAAATAACTATCAAAAATTTCTGTCTTAGTAAGTTCTGACTTAAATAATGATTTATACAGGAGAATATTATCCTCGGAGTAAATAATATCATCTGTAATAATTCCTGTAGTATCTCCATATCGAAAGAATGTGGAGATATCGAAATCCAAACCTGATTTATAATTTTTCTCAAAAAATTCACGTATGATATCGAGATTTTGAGTAAACGGGTTTAAAAGCATTGATACATCGACTGATGCTTTAAGGTTATTGGATATATAATCATTTTCATTGTAATTTTCCTCGTTAATTAAAGTATCTTGATTTAAAAAAGCATTAAGATAGAAAAAATTTAAAAATATAATTAGCAAAAAGAAAATGCAAAATAAGATCTTTAGGTATTGGCTTTTTTGCCTCTTAGAATTTCCTAAAGTAAAATTCTTGAAAAAGTACATTTTAATTTGAATTAGATTATTATTTTAGCAATAGTTTTATTTTTAAATTATATTTTTAAAAAATCCTTCTCTTTAAAATTTTTTTGGAAGGAATTAAAAAGATCAAAATATTAAGCAAAAATGTAAGAATTTAGTCATGTTGCTTTTTTTTAATCGTTTCTGGAAGATCTGAAACTTTTATTCTAACTTGCTCCATTGAATCGCGGTCTCTAAACGTAACTGTGTCATCATCTAAGGATTCATAATCTATAGTGATACACCATTTTGTTCCTAACTCGTCTTGTCTTCTATATCTTTTTCCTATAGATCCCGCTTTATCGTAAAAAGAACTAATACGGCTTTGAAGTAAATCTCGGTGAACCTTTAAGGCTAGTTTGTTAATGTTTTCTTTATTTCTTACAAGTGGAAATACTGCTACGGTATTTGGAGATAATATAGGTTTTAACTTTAAAACTATTCTTCCTTCTTCCACATTGAAGGTGGTTTCAAGTAAAGTATATACAATTCGATCAATACCAAAAGCAATCTCAAGAACTTGAGGGACTTCCTTGATATTAGAATCATTATCCATGCTTACTTCGAAGCTTTGCTTTGAGAATTCAGCGTGTCTTTTCAAGTCATAATCAGTTCTATCATGTACTCCACAGACTTCAACCCACCCAAATTGTTTCGTTTTTATTTCTAAATCCCATGCATCATCAGCATAGTGAGCTCGCTCGTTTATTGAATGTTGCCTATATCGTATTAATTCTTCTGGAATGCCTAAAATCATTGTTAGATAATAAGCCACATAAAGACAATATGCATAAGCTGGCTTTTTTAGGATTTTATCAGTTATAGCTTTTTTAAGTGATACCCTATTCGGTTTTTCAATTCCTTTTTCTTGTAATTTCCAGCCGAGAAGCGGTAAAGTATTATTTTTTACTTCTTCATAATCCTCAAAATTCATTTCTTGTTCTTTACTTATAAATAGCTGAAGTTCAAATTGATCAAAAGCTCTCATCCGCAACACTCCTTGTCTTGGAGAAATCTCATTTCGATAAGCTTTACCAAACTGATAAACCTTAATTGGATATTGCCTACGAGCATCTTGATCTAACCGATTGAAGAGTAAGTATGTTGTTGTTGCTGTTTCTGGACGTAGATAAGCGGTTACATTATTTCCCACGGATGTTTTTAACATTAAGTTATATTCTTCAATTTTATCCAAGCTAGCCTCGCACTTAGTACACTTTAATCTATGCTTTTTAATAAGGTTCTCCATTTGTTCAAAGGATAGACCATCTATTATTTGATCTGGTAGATGTTCTTGAAGAAATTTATCTGCTCTGTACAAAGTCTTACAATTTTTGCAATTAATTACAGGATCAATAAACCGTTCTAAATGTCCAGAAGCTTGCCATACAATTTCAGGCATAATTGTTGGACATTCAACTTCTCCAAACCCAAAATAGCGTAATTCACGTCGAAACAAATCTAGCACATTATTTTTAAGCGCCATTCCAGCTGGGCCATAAGAGTAAAATCCAGCGAATCCCCCATAAATTTCGGGAGAAGGTCCCCAG
>JBHLRJ010000149.1:0-9098 GCA_048882645.1 Candidatus Thorarchaeota archaeon | reverse complement strand
TTCGTAATGAACTAATAAAATAATAATTAGGAAATACTTTCTAATTTATAAAAACTTAGTATAGTCCAATATTCGAACAATATAATTTAATTCAATACCTTTAAGGATTGGATAATTAGGGATATATAAAAAAAAAGGAATTTCTTATTTTATTTATCTTTTAAATTTATTAAAAGCTTTAATCCCAATAACAAATATTATGGCAGAATATAACGCTAATAATCCAAGATTTATTAATGTATCTGGATGACTTAAAGGAAGACCATTTAATAAAATATTTTGTAGTGCAACGACAGCAAATCTTGTTGGGAGCCATGCTGCGATTACTTTCATCGTTTCACCAAATAATTCAATCGGAACAAATATGCCGCTAACCATTGCTAGTGGAATTATGATGATCCATACTCCCCCTCCTGCTGAATCAGGGTTTTTAAAAACCGGTGCTAGAGCAAACGCAAGCGCTAATAACAAAAAAGAGAATAAAAGCATTGTGATAATGATTCCTATAATACCATCCAGAAGTGAGTACACAATAGGATTCCATCCAAATATAGTCAGAATCACGGCTCCAATACCAAATTGCATAAAAATTAGCACAATATTGGAGATAATGCTTGATAAGATAATCTCATAGTTTTTGACTTCAGTAGATGCAAGACGCTTGTATATTCCATCTTTTTTTTCTGAAGTAAGAATCACGAGAGCAAATGAAAGAATAGTCATTGGACCATAAAGCAAATAACCCGGAGCTGAGAATGTAATATTATTTACAACTTGACCAACAATGCTTTTTTTCTCATGGGGCAAGGCAATTTCCAATGGATTATTGTTTATAATGCTTGAGAATACCTGAACTAGTATGTTTTCAATGGTAGCTTGAACTGCAGGAGATACTGTTTGAAGAAAATAGATTTCATAGCTTACAGATGAAAATGGGAGGGAATTTGGTACAAGATAATTCTTTTGTACAGGTATGGTAATATTTGATACCGCTCCTACTGTATGAAAGTAATTATTAGCTAAAGACTGAATGGTACTAGTAATAAAGTAATTTTTTGAGATGGAAGTACCATTACGGTATAAATAACTCATATTTACATTCCAAGAATTATCCAAACCTTTCAAGAAATTCTGATTAATAATAAGCATCCCATCATAATTATAATTATTAAAATTAGCTAATATTGCATTTGCTGTGATTGAGTCTGGAATAAAACTGAACTTAAACATTGTATAGGTCGTCGATACCAAAGAAGTATACAATTCTAGTATAGAGTAATTTAGAGAGGTAGAAGTATCATTGTTCCAAAAAGCGATATTCACAAACGATCTATTCTCTAGATATGATTCATAACCGTCAGGAAAATATACATATGCTGAAATTATTCCTTCTAGTGCAGCATCCTTGGCATCATCTAAACTTGAATAATTCAACATGTTAATTCCTTCAATTTCATTGGTTGTATTGAAAAAATAATCCAAGTTAAAATGGGGATGAATACCATAATTAGCAGAAGTTAAATCATCATCTACCCATCCTACATAATAGTTAAGGGTAGTATCACCAAATTCTATCCCTCCAAAAATCAACCCTAATAAAGTATAATATATCACAGGAATAAGAATCAAAAAACCCATAGTTTTTGGGTTTCTAATAAATCTTAAGAGATTTTTTTTAATTAGACTTATCATTCTTGACATGAGTTTTTCCCTCTTTTATTCTCTTAAAGACCTCCCTGTTAGTGTTAAAAATACATTTTCTAAGCTATTCCTCTGAACGCCTACATCAATAACTTGTAGCTCATTTTTTGTAAAATGTTTTATAATCTTACCAATTCTTCCAACACCATCCATAGCACTTATCTTTGTTTCCATTTCTTCCTCATCATAGAAGACATCTAAAATGTAATCATTCTGCTTTAACTCATCAAAGGATCCTTTAATTTTGTCTGTTTCACCTTCAATTTTCAGAGATAATATATCTCCCTTCCCAATTGTTTCTTTTAAATGCTCAGGAGTGCCTTCCGCAATAATCTTTCCATGATCAATTATGGCTAAGCGATCAGAAAGCACATCAGCCTCGTCCATATAATGAGTAGTAAGGAAAATTGTTTTATCTCGTTTTTTCAGGTCAAAAATATAATCCCAGATTAATCTTCTGGTTTGCGGATCTAATCCTGCAGTCGGCTCATCAAGAAACAGAATCTCAGGATCATGTACTAATCCTATTATTAGATTCAGTCTTTTCATCATACCTCCACTTAATTTTTCAGCTTTCGTCTTACGCTTCTCTTCTAATCCTACTTTTTGAATCAAATCATTTGCTCGTTGTTTTAAAATTATACTATCAATAGTGTACATCTTTCCGAAAAACATAACATTTTCATACACCGTAAGCTCTTCGTAGAAAATATTTTCCTGAGGTGAAATACCTATTTTCTTTTTTACTTCTGTTGCTTCTTTCACAACATCATAATTACTTACAAAAGCATTTCCGCTGGTTGGCTTTAAATAGCACGCAAGTACATTAATAGTAGTTGTTTTTCCAGCACCATTTGGTCCTAAAAATCCAAAACATTCTCCTCTTTTTATTTTAAAGGAAATCCCGTCAACAGCTTTAACATCTTCAAAATACTTTTTTAAATCCTTTACTTCAATTACTATGTCATTATCCTTGGCATTTTTCGTTTTGACTGATTCCATTCTTATTACCAATTTTCTTTATATTCATTATTTTTTTTACGTAGATTTCTCTTTACTTTATAATAGAGTATTGTAAAATAACTTTATTATACAATATGGAGTCCATTTAATGTTACTTATAGAAAGCTCCTAAATGTTTTCATTATTTATCCCTAATCTTCTTTAACTATTAGAATAATCAACTCAACTCTCAATAAAACTTTGTAAAATCTCTTTCTTTCTATATCTTAAGCTATCGAAATCATAATTCTGTTCGAAGAAGAAGTCAAATGGATCTTTTACATCCTCCATAAGGGGCTCCGAATAGAATTTTTCGTACATATACTTGCCTTTTGCAGTTAATTTCACTAATTTTTGTTTTTCTTCTCGCAATAAACCATCATTTATTAATTTTTTAATTACGGAATTAATCCCATTTTCTTTAAATATATAAAGCCCCATGTATGAAAAACTTGTATAGATTTCTTCACTTTTCTTTAGAGAATGCTGAAATTTCTCATTAAGCTCAATTGAAGTGAATTCTTTATTAGTATTATCCATAAGAACTGATAATATGCATTTAATAATGTATTCCTTAAAGTTTTCTTCATAAGCCATTTGAAACTTCTCATATTCAATCTCTTCTTCTTTTCCTGTTACAAATTCAACAATAATCTCAATTATTTCTTTAAATATGAAGACACTTACTATTATTGCTATTATTGGATCAGAATAAAAAAGAAATGTTAATCCTTGTGTTTTCCCGAATTCGGAAAGAATCGCGCCCATAATAATACCAATAGAGATTATAATATTTATTTTTGAATCTATTGCGCTTGCTAACAATGAAGAATTTCTATTTTTTTTTCCAACAAAATTCTTTAAAATACGTAAATAAGTATTTAAGAATATTGATAATACAGCTATAATAATAACTAATTGAGGTACTTTTATCGAATCTGGGACTATATTTAAGGAAATTATTGATTCAAATAGTATTGTCCCCCCTGCAAATCCCATTAAGATTACTAAAATAATATTTACTAATTTTTCTTTTTTATATCTTATTCCTATTCCAATTAATAAAACAGCAATACAATCAAGAAAATTCTCAATACCTTCAGCTTGAAGTGAATGCGAACTAAAGGTTCCGAAAGATATCTTTAATAAACTAAGAATAAGTAATCCAATAAAGGATCGAATTAAAACACCTTTACTATTTAGAATCTTGTTGTATTTTTTTATTTGATAATGTAAAGTTTCATCCCATAATTTCGCTTGTTCTTTTCCTTTATCATTTAGGGAAACAATATTCTCCTCATTAACATCTGCTAGTCGAATACCACATAAATGGTATATTGAGGAGGCTGCGGTATTATCATCAAAATAAACTTCTGGTATAAAAATATTGAGCAACCCTTTGATTCTATTTTTCAATTTATCGAATTTCATTATGTCGTCTTGACTCAAATATTTCATAGCTGCATATTCTACTCGGTTAATTGGGAATAAATTTGCTTTTCTTCTATGAAAGGCAACAGCTATTATTCTGATAAGATGAGTTATCGATACTAAAGTAAGAATTATTATACCTAAAATAAATATAAAAATTGTAACTGTCCCAAAACCAAGATATTCATGATAAGTTAAATAATGAGAGAGAAAATATACTTGCACATAGAGAAATATTAGTCCGAATATTATCCAAGGAGTTAATAAATTTCTTATCACTTTTTTAATATGAAATTGTTTAAAGAATTCATTAATTGCTTTTCTTAAATGAGGTGCTATGAAGAAAACTCCCAGATAGGTTATTATAAAACTCCATTGAAAAGAACCAGTTAAAATAGTTTCTATAATCGACGAGATAAGAGTTATAAAGATATATGTAAGAAGTACTTTTTTATAATCTAACTCCCATAACTTATTAAAATCCATCAATTTCGACTCTCTACCATTAATTTAATTATAAGCTAGATAATCGAATTATGAATAAATATTCTTTTATGGCTATATCAGTTAATTAGAATTAATCGAAAGCATTATCTTTAATTAATTTATCCAGCCAACTCTCGAAATAATACATTTTAGTAGGCACAAAACTAATTATTTCCTGCACATATGGTATACTTTCAATCTTTTTTACTTGTTCATCAATTTCCCTCAATTTATCAATGAACACAGTGATGATATATGCCTCCTGATTAGCTACGCGCCACACATAAAAATTGTTTTTTACTATTTTCATAAGCTCATTATAGGATTCAGTTGCTATTCTTTGAAACTTAACTATTAGAAGGTAAGAGAGGAAATCAGCCGCACTCGTATCAAGGTCTATCATAAAAAGAATTATCCTATTTTCTATTAGGTACTTCAATCTTCTCTTTACGGTTTTAGTTGAGATTCCTAATTCTTCCGCGATTTCTATATCCGTTTTTCTACAGTTATCTTTTATTGAATAAATTATTTTCCAGTCCGTTTTTGTTAACCTTTCACTTTTAAAGTTAAGAGAGGGAGGAATAAGTAGTATAAAATTCTCCATATTTTGGATTTCTTCAAACTGCATCAATTTTTCAAGATTTTTTTTGAAATCATAATCATTAGAATAGGTGTGAATAATCTGCATTTTATTTTGGAGAGAAATTGCTCCTCCACTGACTTCATCTAGCTTTCCAATACGTTCTATTAATTCTTGTTGATTAGTTCCCTCTTTTACCTCTGCAAGACTATAACAGACAGATCTTTGAAATATTAGAAAATTAAGGTTGGTCGTAAATTTTTGGATTACTCCTAAATCAACAAGGTTCTTTATTCTTTTTTTAATTAAATACGGAGTTAAATCCACTTTATTTGCGAGAGATTCATATGTTGTTCTACCATCAAAAAGTAGTATCTTTAGTATTTCTAAGTCTTTATCATCCATTTTAACGTTTTTATTATGTTCTGTTATTTTAATTAAAGCCGATCCTTATTTATTTTTACGAAACAGGACATTTTTTGGGGAATATATGTCCAGTTATTTTGATTACTTTCGCCATATTCCTTAAATATTTCAAGTTATTCTTGATATATGAGAAAATCAGAATAGTTTTCCCTTGATTTTCTCAATAAAATTACAAAATATTAAAAAGAGGTAAAATTATGAAAGAAGTAGTAATGCTACACCAAATTAAAAGATCGAATTGGTATAAACCTTGGAATAGGAGATCGGTTGGTTTAAATCTCATCGGTTTTATGATTATTGCAATTCTAACTTCGATATTCACAGTTTTTTTTGACATTATTATGATTAAGATCGGGTACATTTATCTCTATTTTGTTATGATTTTTCTGATGATGGCTACCTATTTTTTCATTACTTATTTGAAAACAATAGGCACAGCTGTCTTCTTTTTTGGAATAAATGGGATTATTGGAATTCCAATTGAACTTATACTTGAATGGCAAATAGAGAATACTCTTAAGTCTCCTTGGAGCGCAGTTTACTGGGCTTTAATTTATATAGCATACGGACTGTCTATCGATTTGTCGATGTGGTTTTTAAAGCCTTCCAATAACGAAAGAAGAGCTGTTTTAATTTCCTCATTCATATCTTCAGTAATGTTTATTATCTTGAGCATTGTGGCATTAACAACCTTCTATAAACAGAGCCCTTCTATCCCTGAAGTTGATGATTTTCTGACTTATGGATATTTCTTGATACCATATTCAATGATTCAGGGAGTAATGGGAGGCTTTATAGGCTGGTATCTTGCGAATTATTTGCTTGAAAGAAGACATAATACAAAATCCCCAAATCAAATAAATAATATGCTAAATACTAAAAAATGAGGAGATAAGAATTATGAGTAAATTAAAAATAGAATTTGATGAGGCTTTAGATTTATGTGAGCAAATTCGTGATAAAAATAAGGAAAAACTGATTTCGTTTACCAAGATGTGGTGTTGGGGTTGTGCGAAATTTAGTAAAAGTCCTGAAAAAAGATGCTTCGCAAATTCTGAAAACGGAAGTAATACAGGATGCAGCCAAGTGAATAAATTATTTAAAAATTTGAAACAAATATAGAATATTCTTTTTTGTTTTTTTTTTATGTTGAGAATAATTATAAATGACCTTTAAAAAATCAAAAGTTTTAAATTACATTAGATGCCTTATAGCTTAGTTTTAGGGTAATTTTGAATGCAATGTAAAAAAGGTATACCTATTTGAAAGCACTTGTTTTAGATGGGAGCTTAAAGAAAGATTTCACGATAGATGAGATTCTTATTTCAATACTAGATGAGCTTAAAAAATTTGATTATGAGGTTGAATCAATCCAATTAAGAGATGTCAATGTTGCTGCATGTCAGGGTTGTTTTGATTGTTGGGTACGAACACCTGGGGAGTGCAAAATAGATGATTTTGGGCGAGAAACTGCAAAGAAAATGGTTCAATCTAACCTAATCATTCATTTTACACCAATCACTTTTGGAGGATATTCTTCTGAACTGAAGAAGGTAGTAGATAGGTTTATACCAACAATACTTCCCTTCTTTATAAAAAGAGAAGGGGAAACACACCATACATATCGTTATGAAGAAAGAAGTTCGATAATTGCTATTGGATTTTTAGATAAAAACGATGATGAGAAGGAATCGATATTTAAAGAATTAGTGTATCGCAATTCCCTCAATATGGGAGCACCTGTTCATGAAGCAATTATATACACAAAGGATATGCCCAAATCCGACTTCATCAGTCAATTTGCTAAGATCTTAAAGAAAGTGGAGGGAATAACATGACAAACAACGAGAATGTGCTCCTTCTAATTGGTAGCCCTAAGGGCGAAAAAAGCACCTCAGCATCTTTAGGTAAATATTTAATCTCAAAATTAGAGGAATTTGGGATGACAAGCGAAATAGGATTTATCCATAGGCTTGTAAATCGAGAAGAAAAAATAAAACATTTATTTAAACTTATTGTAAATGCCGATTTAATAATTCTTTCATTTCCTTTATATGTTGATAACTTACCTGCTCCTGTGATTAAGGCAATGGAGTTGATTAAGGAAGAAAGAGATACTATAAAAAGCGAGAAATCTCAAAAATTCATAGCAATATGCAATAATGGATTTCCTGAAGCTTCCCAAAACTCAACTGCACTTCAAATCTGTAGAATTTTTTCTAAAGATTGTGGGTTTGTATGGAAAGGTGGAATCTCTATTGGTGGAGGTGGTGCTATTAGCGGAGTTCCGCTTCAAGAGAAAGGAGGTATGGTAAGGAATGTAATAAGAGGATTAGATATCACATCGAGCGCTCTGAAAGATGGTAAAGAAATCCCTCAAAAAGCACTCGAATTATTATCAAAAAGATTTATACACTTTTCAATGTATAGAATTTTTGGCAATTTTGGATGGAAATCACAAGCACGAAGATATGGTGTAAAGCAAAAATTAAAGAATAAGCCTTATATTAAAAAAGGGTAAAATTTCAAAAAATAACTTAACAAATAGTTGAATAAATAAAATTTCAAATATCTCGAGTGAAGGAAATGGAACTTAGTAAAATATTAAACCAAATTCCAGATTATAAAGAATTTATGACGATTGCTGAGTTAGATAATTCAAGTATACAACTCGCTGAAAAATTTTCTAATGTACAGTTGACTGAATTGGGAAGGACAAGAGAAAATCATCCTATATATTGCCTAAAGATTGGTCAGGGAGAAGATAATACTCTTCTTTTTGCATTTCCACATCCTAATGAACCAATCGGAAGTATGAGTTTGGAGTTTTTATCGCACTTCTTAGCAGAAAATCCAGAATTTACAAGAAAAACCGGTTATACATGGTATTTAATTAAAGCGATTGATGTAGACGGAGCTATACTTAATGAAGGATGGTTCAAAGGGGAATTTGATCCAAAAAAATATGCTAGGAATTATTATAGACCCGCATCTTATGACCAAATTGAGTGGACTTTTCCCATTAAATATAAAAACCTTGATTTCCAAACACCGCCGCCTGAAACTCAAGCTTTGATGAAATTGATGTATGAAATAAAACCTAAATTTATGTACAGTCTCCATAATTCCGGTTTTGGTGGTGTTTATTTTTATGTTACTCGTGAAGTTGGAAATATGTTAGCTGATCTCATTGATTTTGTTAAAAGAGAAGGATTACCTTTACATCTTGGAGAACCTGAAGCCCCTTATATAAAAGCTTTAAATCAAGCAATTTTCAAACTCATTGGCATCCAAGAGCAGTATGATTTTATTAAAGCTAATGGAGTTGAGAATCCTGCAGACATTTTACGATGTGGGACGTCATCTAATGATTATCTTAAAACCATCACGTATAACAAAAGTATGGCTTTAGTTTGTGAAATGCCCTATTTTTACGATGAGGCCATAAATGACATCTCCCTCACAGAATTTG
>JBHLRJ010000148.1:0-9105 GCA_048882645.1 Candidatus Thorarchaeota archaeon | reverse complement strand
GCCTTTCAGAAAAATTAAAATATGATATTGCTTCTTTTGAGAAGACACTTTTGAAAAATGGTGCAATAAAAATTTTGGGGAATCTCTGCGCCAATATTCTCCCAAAAATTGGATTTTTATATGAAAGAGTCAATGGATACCCCTCTTCAATAAGCTTTTGCCAAACATTACATACTATAATACTGAATTTTTCTATTTGAAGAGGAGTAAGGCTAATATGTGCTCGTTCTGCTGCTTTACCGGAAGGAACAAAATCAACAATCTGAAATTTCTGAATTTTTAGAGATTTAGCTAACTCAATTAAATCATATATTTGATGAACATTCTCTTTAGTTATTGTGGTTCCTATACATGTATACAAGCCTTCTTTTATACAATTATGTATTGCTGCTACTGCCTTATCATAAGTGCCTTTTCCTCGAATTTGCTCATGAATTTCTTTTAATCCATCAATACTAACCTGTACATAACCGACACCAACATTCTTCAATTTTTTTGCGATATCAGTAGTAATTAAAGTTCCATTTGATGCTAATCCGACTCGAATTTTCTTTTTTGAAGCATATTTCATTAGATCAAAAATATCTTCTCGAAGTAAAGCTTCCCCACCAAAGAATATTAGAATGAAATTTTTCGCTTCGGACAATTGATCAATAATACTGCAAGACGCTTCATAGGATAATTCGTTTTGATCTTGGTCAACATAGCAATGAGTGCAATTTAAATTACATCGCTGGGTAACTGACCAAAATACTACAGGAGGTCCTATAGGAATAGATGGCATTTTAAAACCATACATACCTGTTCCTTCTATATAAGATAACGCTAACCGTTTTATGGAATCATTTCCTTTTAAAATCTCGGAAAATCTTCCTTTTGGAATATTTAAACTACGACTAATTGAGTTCAAAACGAAGGAAATTGGTTTAGTGTATAAGAGAGTTTTATATTTACATCTTTTACATACAATTTTCTTATATATATAATAATCTATAAAGATTTCAGAATATTTCCTGCCACAGGAAGGGCATTCCTGTATTAATACATGCAGTAACCATTTAGTATTTAATTTATTTAATAGATTCCACACTAAAAGGTTTAATTTAATAGTTCTGGTTTTACTTTTTGTGTCAAAAAGTATTTTTGGAAACTTTTTTTCCCTAACCTCTTGGATTTGAAAATCTACAGTTTCTAGACGAGATTTAACCAAGACTAATCAACATTAAGATGATAAATATAATTTGTTAATTCATTATTTTAATTAATCTCTTATTAAAAATAATCACATTCTCTATGACAATGAGAGTAAACACTCTTAAGTGTAAAATTAATAAATTCTCGATGTTTAGTATATTCTATATTTGAATAATGACTTACATTTAGAGTCTTATAAATAAAAATTGGTAATGAGGGGAAATTAACTATAGTAAAGACTATATCGTTTTCAAAATCATTACTAACCTTTACACTCTATAACTAACGCTAAAATTATTAAAAAGAATGGATAGAAATAAAAATATAAAAGAATCTAAAGAGACATTTCCATTATTAGGAGTTGGCCCTAAAATTTTGGCGGCTTTGGTTCCATTTTCTGTCATATTTGGAGTTTTGAGTTCAATTTATTACCAATTTTTTAAGATTACGATAAATTATTATTGCTTAGTAGTGTTAGGATCTATTTTAATACCGTTTGGAATTTTTATTTTCATTTATTCAGAAAAAACTATAAGATCCGCTTATAATGAATCTGAATTAATAACAACTAACACCTATGCATATGTAAGACATCCAATGTACGCAATTTGGGGCCTTGTGATACTCCCGGGAATATTATGCTTCTTTAATAGTTGGCTCCTCTTTTTTATTCTACCTATTTATTATATAATAGTGAGAATATTTATCAGAAAAGAAGAAAAATTTTTATTGAAAAAACATGGTAATGCTTATGTTCACTATAAAAAAAATGTGAATGCATTTTTTCCAAAATTCAAAACATATAAACCTGAAAAAAATTAAAATCAAATTACTATGAACATTAAACTAAAATTTGCTATTTATACTCTTATTGTTATTTTATTCCAGTCAGCTTTGAAGCTGATTGGGGTGTTAATTACAGGAAGTTTAAGTTTTCTTTCAGAAACAGTAGATACACTTATAGACATATTATTTGTCGCGATAACATTATATTCTTTGTATCAAAGTCAAAAACCTGCAGATTTTGAGCATATGTATGGTCATAGTAAGATTGATCCAATTACGGGATTAATCCAAGGCATTATATTGATAAATATTTACGTTTTCTTGATATATAATGCAATTCGGGTAATACTGGAGAAAAAATTCTTAATATTAAATCCCACATTCGGATTAATTATTCTAATTATCTCTTTTATTGTTAATTTAGTTTTTTCTAGAATCTTAATTTCACATGGAAAGAAACAGAAAAGCCTTACAATGAGGATTCAAGGCCTTAATTTATTTCAAGATTCTTTGAGAGCTGTGATCGTTTTACTTAGCTTTATTTTTGCTTCTCTCAATATAATTTTTCTAGATCCTATATTTAGTGTTATCCTTTCCATATGGATCATTACAGGAGCTATTAAGTTGGCTGCAAGTGGTATCAAGGAACTAACAGATACAAATCCGGTGAGTTCAATTATTATTGAAAATCTAAGAAAAGAAATATTTAGTCTTGAACATGTTGTTGGTGTAAATACAGTAAAAATAAGAGCTAGTGGAAAAACGCTATTCCTAGAAGTTCATTTGTCGGTGGAAGATCACATATCAATAATACACGCAAATGAAATTACCACATCGATTAGAAATATGAGTAACAAGATATTTCCGTTGTATGAGGTTGAATGTATCATAGAAATGAATCCTTTAGCAAGTGAAAAATCAATCGGAGAAGGATTGATTAATTTAATATATTCAATGCAAACAGAATATCCTGAAATAATAACATTTAAGGATTTAAATGTTTTTAGACTTAAAGATAAGTATTTTATATCATTAATAGTAGTTGTCAATGAATCCCTTTCTTTAATGGAAGCACATAATATTTCCACTCATTTCGAAAAGGAAATGAAAAAACAAGCACCATATCTATCGAGAGTGATTACTCATATTGAAAGTCAGTTTTATCATAAAGAATTGGCTCCAAGTCAGATTACATGTACAGATGTGGGACCAGAAATGTTACAACAAATTACTGAGGTTGTCGACACGGTTCTACGAAACCATTCTAAGGTAAAAGGTTATCATGGATTGGAATTTTGGGCGACCTTTGATTATTGTATTTTAGAGTTACATGTTTTTTTTGACGGATCACTAAATATATCACAAACTCATGATTACATAACCGAATTAGAGACATGTATCCGAGAAGAACTAGGAATTGACAATCTAGAGTCAATAATACTCCATTCAGAACCGGTAGAAGGGCGAACTGATGGAATACTTTTTTGAAAGAGTATAAAATATTTAAAATGGAAAAATATATTCGTTCAATCCAAGTTCTTTTTGCATAACTTTAATATCATTTTGTAAGCTCTTATTTAGAGGAATACCTGTCTTTTGTCTTTCAAGTTCGTTAATATATTCTTTTTCCCCTGCAGTGTATATTTTATCTTTCCCAGGAGCTAGTTTGGAACTTCTTAATTCTCGATTGATATTACCAGTAATTTCCTTGAATCTTTCTAGTGATACAAAATTCTCTATGTTAATTGCAAGGAAAAAGTGGCCCACTTTTAATCTCTCTTGACCATCTTCTATTACTCCTGCCGTATCTCTGAGATATATTCCATCTTGCAATGCTGAAGATAGAATTTCTGCAAATAAAGCATAACCATATCCTTTATGTCCTGAAGTAGTTTCACCTTCTCCTCCTAAAGGTAATAAAGCCGCAGATCGGTTTAGCAATTTATTTAAAACGACACCAGGATCATTTTTGGAGTTTCCATTATTTGATATTATCAACCCATTAGGCAATGGTTTATGAATGCGATTATAAACCTCTACTTTACCTCTTTGAATGATTGAGGTTGCAGCATCAATAAGAAAGGGAAATTTTTCATCTGTAGGAGCACCATAGGTTAATGGATTGGTTCCTAACATGGGTTCTATGCCAAACGTGGGTGGTACTGAAGGACGAGTATTAGTAGTTACAAAACCAATCATTCCTGCTTCTATGGCCATTAAAGAATAATAACCCGCGATTCCAAAATGAGTAGAATTTCTCACTGCAACTGCCCCCACACCATAAATTTTTGCTTTTTCAATTGCTAAATTCATTGCTTTATATGCAATCACATGTCCCATACCACAATGTCCATCTATTACAGCTGTAGCATTTTCATCCTTAACAATTTCAATCTCTGTTATAGGGTTATAAATTCCTCCTTTAATCCTATCATAATACATTTTACATCGTTGAATTCCATGTGAATCAATTCCTCTAAGATCGGAAGTTATTAATACATCAGCAATGATATTAGCATCATTTTCTGGAACATCAAGACCAATAAAGACATCCTTTATAAAACATCTAAGGAGATCAACTTCTAGATATACAACATCATCTGAAGAAAAAGACTCATTTGTATCTTCTACTGCTTTTTCTACCATTTTATTAAGTAACAAATAATTTTGTGATAGAAATTAATTATATGACTTTCTATTTAATTAAAATCCTATTTAATATAAGTTGAAAGATCGTGATTCATCTATTTTGATGTAAATTTCTTATGAAATTTTTAAGAATTGCCCAAAATTTATCAAGAAAAGTAATTTCAAAAAGGAAAATTATACTTTTCCAAATTTAATTCTTTCTGCATTTCTTTAATATCATTTTGTAGACTCTTATTTAGCGGAATCCCCGACGTTTTCCTTTCAACTTCGGCAATATATTCTTTTTCTCCTGCGGTGTATATTCTTTCTTTTCCAGGTTCCTTTGGAGAATTCCTAAGATCCCTCATAATATTTCCTGCTGTTTTCTTAAAGGGATTAATTCCCACAAAATTGTCAATGTTAATTGCTAAGAAGAAATGTCCAACCTTCAATCTTTTTTGACTATTTTCAACAACACCAAGAGTGTCTCTTAAATAGATTCCATCTTGTAAAGCAGCAGATAATAATTCAACTATTGTTGAATACCCATAACCTTTATATCCCGCTGTATCTTCGCCTTTTCCTCCTAATGGTAACAATGCTGCTTTCCTCTCTAACATCTTTTCTAATACTTCTGTAGCATTAGTAATAAATTTACCATTCTCATCAATTACAGTATTTTGGGGAAGTGGCTTATTGATTCTGTCATACACTTCTACTTTTCCTCTCTGGATAATCGACGTCGCTGCATCCAAAAGGAACGGAAACTCCTCATCTGTGGGTGCCCCGATTGTTAATGGATTGGTGCCTAACATTGGTTCAACACCGAAAGTGGGAGGAATTGAAGGTCGCGCATTCGTAACAGCTAATCCAATCATTCCTTCTTTAATTGCCATTAAAGAATAATAACCCGCGATTCCAAAATGAGTAGAATTTCTAACAGCTACAGCTCCTAAACCGTATTGTTTAGCCTTTTCTATAGCCATCTTCATAGCTTTATAGGCAATAACATGCCCCATTCCACAATTTCCATCTAGTAGAGCTGTAGTTGGACCATCCTTAATGACATCGATTTGAGTGTTTACCTCATACATACCCGCTTTAATTCGATCATAATACATCTTACATCGCTGAATCCCATGAGAATCTATACCTCGTAAATCGGAAGTGATGAGTACATTCGCAATTATTTCTGCATCTTCTTTCGGTACACCAAGACCTATGAAAACATCTCTCATAAAATTCTCAAGAGTTGTTGCATCAATATAAACAATATCTTTGGACATGATTAAAAAAAATGTTAATTTGGATATTGATCAATATTTACTGATAATATAACAATTTATCTAAAATCTTGAAATAACATTATCGATATGATTATTGATTAAGTTTGGCAAAGTTTCCCAATATAAGCATTCTTAAAAGATAATATGGTCTACATATTATTCCCGTATTTATATTACAAAAACTACTAAGAAATAAGGTATATTGAGACTTCAAAGTCAATTTATAGTGAATAAAAACTACGAAAATCTTTAGACTATGAGTCAAAAAGGAAAATTAAAATGTCCAGTTTGTAGCACTAAATTCATTCCAAGAACATTTTATCCAGAAGAGGCTTTCTTTTCAACTTCAGAGGGAAAAAAGTTATCAGGATTTAATGGTTATATAAGTTCAACTGGAGTTAAACCAGCTGAGGTCATTTTAAGCTCCTGGATAACGTATTGTCCTAATTGCAATTACGTTTTAAAATTTGTAAAGGAAATTGTTAAAAAGGAAAAGATTCAATCAAATGGTGGGCATGTTAAAGATGTTAAGGGAAAATATAACAATTATTATTTTGGTTTTCCCTTTGAAGATTACGCTCAATATTTAACATATATAGTAGAAAAAGTTAAAGCCGATATCGGAACAACACTTAAGGATCTAAACTTAATTACTTTTGAAAGTATGTCCGAAATAAAAGATTCTTTTAAGCTTTTAATACGTTTTTATGCTAATTTGGAAAATTACATCAATTCTCAGTTTTCAGAAGAGATCAATAAGGATTTAAGCGAAAAAATAAAGCTGCTAAAATTATCTGCAGAATTAGAGGAAGATTTAATAGAGGTAGATGAAATTCGAAAAAAATCAATTCATAGTGATTATGAATTATCTGAATTTGATGAGGAAAAAGTGAATAGGGCAGTCACTGGATTTATACTAAATCTAATTGAGAACCATATAAAGCCACTGATTGAAAGTGAGAAGCTTAAAGATGAATTTAAATATGTAGATATTCATGATCTTAATTCTGAAATAAAGTCATACTTAATGGGGTATTTTAAGGGTATATTTAATAATGGGCGAGCTACAAATCACAAAGTAAAAAACTTTTTGGAACAACTTTTGACAAATTAGAAAGAGGGTATCCCCCCTGAAAATTATTATTTTTGTCCTTATTGAAAGAAAAACTTAAGTATTATAACAATATTATATGACTTTTTGAGACTTTATCTCATATCTTTAAGTTATGATACTAAATGATCTAAAAACTAAGGTTAAGGGTAAGTTTGTTAAAGAGATTGTTATTGAAGATGACGGAGAGCCATTTACATATGTATTTCCAGATACAAAAGAATTTATTTCAATCCTTAAAAGAAAAATGAATAAAGAAGTAGAATTGAAATAAGAGACAATCTATACATTCATTACATTACATTTTTATAATTAAGTACATTAAATAATATGGACCTTTTGGGGTGGTCTGAAGTCCCTTTGCTGGACGGACCGTAAAATCCTCATAGCGGAAATTGCCCGTTTTAAGGTCTCATGAGTAGTGTTATCCAGCGTTATGTTCTCGTCGAAGCATTCCCTATAATGGTAGGTATCTGGGCGGTATCTTTTGAAGGAAAGATATAAGCTCGTAATTAGAAAACCCGTAAGGCTAGGGATAGAGCAGCGGTAACTATAGATGTTTACGCTTTATAATCATATCGAATTCCGGTATATAAAGAAAGTAAGGGTGTGGAGAGGCATAACATTTGGTCATAGCAGTAGGATTGAGGTCGAAATTCGGGTTTTTTATTCTTTAATTTCTATTTTGGTACTAGTTGGAAACTTATTGCTTTAATCCAAACCTTAACAATTTTTCTTTATCTCCTTCCGCGTAATCTATACCAATTCTTTTATTTGCCACAATATCTTCATCTACAACTTTTTCACCATAGATGAAAAAAAGATTTGATTTATGAGAACAGCAATCTTTACCGTTGAATTCACTTTTAGTAATATTTAAAGCCATGCATAACTTTCCAGGACCGTTAGCCAAATTCTTAAAATTTTTACTAACTTGTATATTCCTGTTTTCAATCATTTGCTCAATACCTTCAATAGGCAATAATTGTCTTATTAAAACTGCTGTTGGCATTCCTTCAAGTTCAGTTATCACATTAAGGCAATAATACATCCCATAAATAAGATACACATAGATTGTACCAGGTTTCTCATACATTATTTCTGTTCTTTTTGTTTTCTTATAATTATAAGAGTGGCTGGCTTTATCTTTTGGACCAAGATACGCCTCAACTTCAATAATCTTTCCAATCATATCTCCACTCTTTGTTCTTCGAACCAAAAATTTCCCGAGTAATTCTTTAGCAACTTTTATAGTGTCTCTAATGAAAAAGTCTCTTGTTAATTTTTCTTGAATATCCAATTTTAAAACTCACTAACATTAATTCATTTCATCATTAATTATTTATGTTTAAGTAAATTATTTAGTAAAAACATAAATTAAGATTTATCTAGTAATGGAATAAGAAATGAAAGCCCCTGAGAGAATATTAACAACAATTGAGCATCAAGAACCAGATAAAGTTCCTGCATTTGAAAGTGCTTTTACAAATAATACAATAATGAGACACTATGGTATCGATCCTAGAGAAGCAGGAGGATACAAACTATCATATGAATTCTCCAGAAAAGTGGGTATAGATTTAGTCTTAAGTATTGTAAGCTTATATCCACGTAAATATCTTAAAGGAGAGAATGGATTTATAGATGAATATGGGAGAATTATGCGATTTGAACCATATAAAGATGGTACTCAAATATTAACTTATCATGGGGGTCACTTTCGTAATTTTGAGGACTATGAAAGCTGGGAACAGCCAGATCCTAATTTGAAAGTGCGGTTAAGCCAATTTCAAGCTGGTAAGAAAGTTCAAAAAGATCTAAATGATGAGGTTTTTTCGATCCCTGCAACAGGTTCCTTAATGGAATGTACATGGGAAGGATTTGGAATTGAGTCCTTTTCAAGATTGTTAAGTAAACATAAAGAAGTTAAAAAAGTATTTGATGATCGTGGAACTTTTACTTTAGAACTTGTGAAAATCTTAGCTGAGAATGATGCTCAGATGGTACTATTGTGGGATGATTATGGATTTAAGAATGGGCTTTTTATGAGCCCTAGTTTATATCAAAAATTTGTTTTATCCAAGGAAATACATATTTTTG
>JBHLRJ010000147.1:0-9162 GCA_048882645.1 Candidatus Thorarchaeota archaeon | reverse complement strand
CTACACTCATAAAATCAATTTTTATTCCGATCTAGCTGATTTGTATTTTGAGTGTAGATTTATTATTATACGAAACCATTAAGCATTCTGGAATAGACATAATTTTTTCATTACCTTGTGTTATGCTCAAAGGTTTGTTAGAGATTATTGAAAAAAAAAATGAAATTCATCATATTTCAATTACAAGAGAGGAAGAAGGAGTAGGAATTGCAGCGGGTGCATATTTAGGGGGAAAAATCCCAGCAATTCTGATGCAAAATTCTGGTTTAGGCAATTCAATAAATGCTATAAAATCTCTTTTGCAACTTTTTAAAATCCCCGTGATATTCATAATGAGTCATCGAGGTGCTGAAGGAGAGAAGATTAAGGCTCAAATACCTATGGGTAAGCTTACGCCAAGATTATTAGATTTATTAGATATTGAAAAATTTATTGTCGATTCGAAAGAAAAAATTACAGAAATAAATACTGCCGTTCAATATAGTATGTCTTCTGAAAACTCTGTAGGGATACTCTTAAAAAGGACATTATGGAGAGAGTTATGAAGAGATTTGATGCAATAAAGAGAATTGTTGAATCATTGACCAATGAGTTCATTATCTGTAATCTTGGGGCACCTTCAAGAGAATTATATGATATTAAAGATCGTAATGAAAACTTCTATATGCTAGGATCTATGGGTCTTGTCTCTTCTATAGCTTTTGGAATTGCTCTCTCGAGACCTTCAAAAAAGATTTGGTGTATTGATGGTGATGGCTCATTATTAATGAACTTGGGCAGTTTAAGTACTATTGCCAATAATCCACTAAAAAATTTAACCATAATAGTTATTGATAACGGTACTTATGGCTCAACAGGTGACCAAAAATCATATACCAGCAAAAAGACAAAATTAGAAATTGTTGCAAAAGGAGCGGGATTTGATTCAATCTATGTAATTGACAATGAAAAAGATATTACTCCTCTATTAAAAAGTTTAGATGTAGGATGTCATTTTGTAAAAATTAATGTTCTTCCCGGAAATGCTCAGGTGCAAAATATTCCTTTAACTGCAAGAGAGATCAAAATTAGATTTATGAATTCCATTTCAAAATAAATGCTATTTAAGTTAAGAAACAGCAATTTGGTAATCTCTCGAATTAATCTTAATATAGATAATTTTAATTAACTATTGACTTATTATTTTTTTAGTAGAGATTTAATTATCTGCAAAAAAAACAAAATTTTAAACTAAAAATGTCAGAAGATTCTAAAAATCCCAATAATAAAGACGATTTGAATAGTATTTTAGAAGATAAAAAATCCTTAGATAAGAAGGAAGATATAAAAACTGGAAAACCAGTTATTATCCGAGCAGAAGCATATAAGACCATAATTTTATATGCTAGCAGGTATGCTAATAGATCAATTCCACCTGAAAAATGGAAGGAAATTTATGGGATTTTAATCGGGAAAGCTGATAATGAATTTGTATATATTGAAAAAGCAGAGGCTTTAACATTTGGACATGCTACAGACGTTCAATTAGATCAAAAACATTATATTTTTATTGATGAAATTCAACAAAAATTGGATGAAGAGAATAAAGGGTATTATATAGTCGGTTGGTTCCATACACACCCTGGATTGAACTTATTTTTTTCTTACATTGATCTTATAAACCAATTGGGATTCCAACAAAATAATCCCGATTTTTGTGGATTAGTGTTCGACCATACACTCCTGGGTAAGAAAAAACTTGAGAAAGTGGAAGGATCTGAACATATGATAACAAAATATGAAACGGGTTTTGAAATCTACCGTATAGTAGATTTAAATATGGATATCAATGATCCAAAATATGATAATAACTATTATAAAGTGGATTATATTATTGATGGATTAAACAAATATTTCTTCGCCAATGTTTTGTCAGAATTATCTGCTCTCGTTACTGAAGGAAAACCTTTACAAGCTGCTTATGGGGAAGAATTTGAACCTAGTGAGACAATTAAACAACAATCCTCAAATTACAGTTCAAGCGCCAATTCATTAACAGAAATTCCTATGGATGAAGATATAAAATTTAGTATGAACAATTTTTATGATGGGAACAAAAAACAAGGTGAAAAGAAACTAATCGAAGATGCTGAGCAACTAATTTATGAGGGCAATCTGGCATTTAATAATAAAGATGCTTTTACAGGAATAGAAAAGTTTAGGCAAGGAATAAATAAATATAAAAAACTTAAAGATATTGATAAGACTTTAGAACTGCTAAGAACTGTGGCACAAAAGTGTATAGCTAATGATCATTTAATTTTTGCCAAAGAATTTGCTGATGATTTGAATAAACTCGCAAACAAATATAAAATGTTCTTTTATAGAGGGATTGCAAGCTATACTTTAGGATATTTATTACTAAAGAAAGGCGAAATTAATGTATTAGAAGAGGGTTTAATTAAAATTCAAGATGCGGCTGTTGATTTTGAAAATGTTGGGGATTACGCAGGAGCGGGGATGTGTTTTAATAAGATTGGTAGTATTTATCAAGCCAGATTAAACAAGTTAGAAAATGCATGTCTCTTTTACAGGGCAGCAATTGAAAATTACAATAAAGCAATTCTTAAAATGCATCCTCTACGAACATCTTTCTGGAATAAACCAGAATTATTAATACAGAAAATAATAGAATTAAGAGATATTGTTGAGGAATTATTACCAAAGCTCGAAAACCTTGAGTTAAAAATCAAGATCATCAAGGATCTCAAAAATTTACCGTATAATTTCTGATTAGAATTGTTAATAATTCTATCCCTTAATTCCATAAAAATTAAATTTTAAGATACATTACTTAACATACTTCTTTTGGTGATTAAAAATACCAAGACGCAAACAAAAAATTAAATACTCAAGAAAAATTGTTTGTAAATTCCTTGAGCCTAAAGGTGATATTGGTAATAGTTTACAATCGTTATGTTATTGTCCAACGAGAAATTTAGTATTAGGAACTCGAGCTTATGTTTGTCAAGTATGCTCCTTATATGATCCTTCAAAATCAAATCGCAGATTTTCGGATGTATACGAAGAGAGTAAAAAGTTAGCAGAAAAGAAAATTAGAGAGAAGCAAATCAAATTGGAGGAGTTTGAACTTACCTCAATAAAAGGAGATGACGAGGTTGATTTAACAATTGATGAATTTGAAGAAGAAGATGAGGAAATTCCATTAAGATTTGAGAAGCGGAAAGCAGGAAAAGCAGATTTGGAGGACTCTGAAGAATTTGCTGAAGTAGAGTGCCCTTTCTGTGGTGAAATGTTTGATGATCTCGCAACACACATTCAAACGTGTGAATTTGCTCCAGATGACGTGAGTATGGATGATGTTTTACCGCAAAAACCAAAGAAGAAGAAAAAGAAGAAGCCTGTTGGCAAGTCAGGAGATACGGAGAAAAAAGAAGCAGCTAAAGAAAAATGCCCATATTGTGGAAAAGAATTCATAAGATTAGGAAGGCATTTAAATAGTTGTTCGAAAAAACCTAAGGATTCAGAGGATATTGAAGTTGAAGATGAATAGAACGAATATTATTAATCTCGCCCAGTTTTTTTAGAGCATTATAATTTGCGTAGTTCTTATACCTTGGCCATAAACAGCAATACTTTTATAATTTCTGAAAAATTATCTCGTTGGTCATTGAATTATAGCTCTTTACCGGGCTTTTGGGTAATTTTTGTATATAATATATGAAATCCACTAATTTATCTTGATTAATTGCCATTTTTTTCGATAGAGTGGAAATCGAGAGTTTTTCATATTCATTAGAAAACAAGTATAATCTATAACTGAGTAAATCTTGATAAATAGAAGAAACTAATACTATTAAGTTAGGAAAATATTCCGTTTTAACCTCTTTTACAAAGCTGAATATCTTCTCAGATACATCATAGTAATTTAAAGTTTTATAGCAACTAAGGATCTCGTACAATTTCTTAATATATTTGAAATATTTTGTGATCTTAGAATGGACATATTCTAGATTATAGTTCTCCAAATTATGATCTACGTCACTCTTTAACATTGCTAGTAATTTTGAGAAATTCTCGAGATTAGACACTGTAAGATTTTCGTGCAAGAGATTATTTAAGCGACGCTCATATCTTAATCTGTTTGTTGATCGTTCTCTTTTAATTTCATTGTTCAACTCAGAAAAATAAAGAAGTTCTTTTTTAATATTAAAAGAATTTTGGTGTTCTTGTAATAATATTAATGCTGATCGTACTTTTTCTAAAGCAGAATTGTATTCTCCGCCCTTTACTTTTTTTAGAATAATAGATTTATAATATTCCAATTCCTCAATAAGATTTCTTTTATTTTTGAATCTTTCCAGATTAGAATTGAAATTCATCTTGTAAATAGAAAATTATGATACATTCTTATTACATTATTATTAGATCAATTACAAATTTAAACTTACTAGAACTCATGCAATAAATTCTTAAAAAAATTAAGAAAAAAATTAGTTAATTTGAAGAAAGTTTAAGAGAGAATTAAGATTTCATGAGATCGCAAGTATTTCTTTAATGGTTAGACTCCTTTTCGTAATAGATGATTTGCAATGACTAATCTTTGCACTTCACTTGTACCTTCGTAAATCTCACCCATCTTTGCATCTCTGAAGTATCTTTCTACAGGATAGTCTTTCATTAAACCGTATCCACCATGTATTTGAACTGCACTATGGGCAGCTTGCATTGCAGCTTCAGATGCTACTAGTTTTGCCATTGAACTAAAATGTCCATAATCCATTTGGTTATCATACAAATAAGCAGCTTTATGAGTGAAGTATCGTCCTGCCTCAATAGCACATGCCATATCAGCAAGTTTCCATTGAATCGCTTGAAATTTCCCGATTGGTTGCCCAAATTGAACTCTTTCATTTGCATATTTTATTGAGGCTTCTAATGCGGCTTGACCTAATCCTACAGACTGTGCTGCAATACCTATTCTTCCATATCCTAGTATTTGCATAGTAAGTTTAAATCCTTGACCAAGTTCTCCCAGAATGCTCTCTTGAGGCACTCTGACATTCTTGAATATAAGTTCTGAAGTATTTGAACCACGAACCCCTAATTTATCCTCCTTTGCTCCAACGGAGTAACCAGGGGAATCTGTATCTACAATAAAGACTGATAATTGTTTTCTCCCTTCTTTTTCACCAGTTTTCGCTATTACGAGTAGTGTGTCTGCAATACCCCCATTCGTGGCAAAAATCTTGGTACCATTGAGTATATATTCATCCCCATCTTGTTCAGCAGTTAATTGCACTCCTCCTGCATCTGACCCTGCATCTGGCTCGGTTAAACAAAATGCACCTATTTTTTCACCTTTAGCGAGATTTGTTAGAAATTTCTGTTTTTGTTCTTCAGTACCATATTTATAGATAGGGTAAGTTGCAAGACTATTATGAACGGCAATAGAAAGCCCCCAAGCAGCATCACCACGCCCAATCTCTTCAACAATAATACAATATCCAATAGTATCTTCATGAAGTCCAGCCCCTCCAAATTCTTCAGGTATACATGCGCCAAAGTATTTCATTTCTTTCATTTTTTGTAAAACTACTTTGTCTAATTCTTGCTTTTCATCACTTTCCTTGGCTACGGGGATAATGTATGATTCAACAAATTCTCGTGTAATTTGTTTTAGCATTTTTTGATTTTCTGTTAGAGAAAAATCCATTTCTATCACTATAGTTGATTTAAAATTATATTTTAAAATTTAATTTATTTAAAATTTTAGTGATTTATCTTAATTATAGTTTTTTAAATTACTCATTATAGTTTAAGAATTTAATTTAACGTTAATTTATGAGATTATGGCTCTTGGAAAAGGAGATATAGTTTTTCCCCTTTGAGGAAATGTACATAAACTTAATCATTAAAAAGTTATTTAAAAGTAACACAGTAGTCTAGAAGGAGTTGGAGACTTGATAAAATAGTGATCGTTTCATTTAAACTTTTAAAAAAAAATAAAAATAAAAAAATTAAATTCTAATTAAATCTGGCGAGCCCCGCACAGTGGACAGACTTCAGCATCCCCCACAGGGTTACCACAGTCTTTACATCGTTTAATCTCATCAATAATATCTCTTTCTTCAGATTTTTCGACTTTATAATCAAGATCTTCAATTTTTTCTACTTTTTTCTGGAAAATTGATCCTGGTTTATCCCCAGGCCAGATAATGTTAACAACGATACCAGAAACTACTAATATAACACACATAACAATGTAAAAAGTATATCCAGAGCTAAGGTTATCTCTAAAAAATTGTACTACCACAGAAACCCAGCTTACCATAAATTCTCCAATAGGGACAACTACTGGCTTTAAAAAACCAAAGATGGCTCCAATAATCTCTGCCAGAATTTCTAAAAATTCTATTGTTTGTAATATCACTTTTTTACACCACCACTCTTACTTTTTCATCCGGTCTTGTCGGATTTTATCCCTATTGACAGTAAAATCGATAAGATCATAAATTCTAAGAACTATAGTCAAAAAGTAAACTCCCATATATATCAGAACCATTTGCTCGAAGTTTAATGAAAAGGAACCAAAATTTAAGATTACAAAAGTTAATTCAGTAGCACCAGAGAATTTATAGCTCCAAATATACAAGCAATTTACTAGGACATGCAACAAAGCAAACACAGCTTTTCTGATTGATTGTTTTGGCGAAGAATATTTAAAGAATGCCAATCCACTGGTTAGTAATCCAAATGCAATTAACCAAAAAACGATATTTTCGTAATCTTGTTGATTCCATTCCAAGAAAAAACCAGCAACATCATAAATTATTGTGAATGTAATTAAGGGAATGATGATAGTAATTACAACATAAACCCCAGTAAATATAAATCCTTTAACCATATTTTTAACAGCACCCATTTTATTGACCTCCTATGGATATTCTCCTACCTTGATATTTAAAGCATTAATTGAAATGGAATGCATCCCCAATGAATAATCTAAACTTATAGTAAAGTTTGCATAAAATATCAATGTTGGAGGTCCATAATACCAATTTATTTCAGTGGAGGGATCTGGGAAATTATTATGTAAAAATGAACTATTAGTACCAATGAAAACAAAAATACCTTTTTCCCCTTGAGGAATTGTTCCAAAATTCTGAGTGATATTAAAAATTTTAACAAGTTTTGTTTGATTCAAATCAGGTATAGAACTATAGTTTAATGCAATATCAATACCAAGTTTTAGATTCTCCATATCAAAATAACCAGCATTAGTCAGATTAAATGGTAAGGAAAAATTAACATTTTCAATGCGATGTGTTGTTGCATTAATATCAAGATTGAATTCAACACCAGAGATGTCAACCTGAATATTTTTTTGATAGTCTCCTAGTATCAAAATAGCAGATAATCCTCCCAAGAATGATACAAGTGTTACTGATAGAGTTAAAAGACCTATGAATATTCGAAATAACAATCTAAAAACGCGCGATGGTCTCATAAAAATCGATTTAGGATGTTTGTTCTAAAATTTGTATTAGATAAATTAAATTTATATTATGATAATTATAAATTCTATATTTTTATTTGTTAACGATTTTGAATTTTAGAATTGTTAAAAGAGAGATTAGTAATTCAGTTATATTAAGATTGAGAGGTAGGTAACATTAAAGATTTGTTATTTCTAACCGTAAATTTTTATAGAAAAAATCTTTAAGTGAATTATAATTGAAACAAACTAATAAGTTTATATTTTTATTCTAATCTAATTTAATAATTCTGCCAAAATAAATAATAAATTGATGAAAATGGAGAATATGCAATCACACGCCATGGATTTCAAAGAAGTTGCCGATAGAATGAAAACTTCTATTGAAAATGGTTTATCGGAAGGTGAAGCTCAAAAAAGGCTTGAAGAATTTGGAAGAAATGAAATAATTAAAGAAAAAGGCAAATCAGCGTTAGAGATTTTCATTAATCAATTTAAAGATTTTCTCATATATCTTCTAATGTTTGCGATAGTAATTTCAATCGTAATTGGGGTGTATGAAGCTAATCGTACTGGTGAAGCTTGGTCAACAGAATATACTGATGCTATTGTAATAGCGGCAATCTTAATTGTGAATGCAATACTAGGATTTTATCAAGAATATCAAGCTGAAAGAGCATTAGAAAGTCTTAAAAAATTAGCTCCACATATTGCTAAAGTTCGAAGAGATGGGAAAGTTATAGAAATTGAAGTAGAAGATGTAGTTCCTGGCGATATCGTGCTTATTGAGGAAGGAGACAAATTTCCAGCCGATTTAAGATTATTCAAAGAATTTTCATTATATGTTGATGAAGCAATATTGACAGGAGAGTCAAAACCAGTTAAAAAACATTTGCAACCTGTTGATCAGAAAATGATTTTAGCTGATAGAACAAATTTAGGTTTCATGAATACTATAATTACGAGAGGAAACGGGGAAGGGATTGTTATTGGGACAGGGATGCATACTGAAGTAGGTAAGATAGCAGAAAGTCTGCAAGAAGAGGAAGCAGAGCTTAGCCCTTTTCAGATAGAAGTGAATAGATTCGGAAAGCTTTTAGGTTTATTAATTATAATTATCTGTGGAGTAGTTTTCCTTGTAGAGCTAATCATTTTGCTTATCACAGAATTTAATCTCGAAGACCTTATTCAAGCTTTTGAAATCTCAATTTCTCTAGCAGTTTCAGCTGTTCCAGAAGGTTTAATAGTAGTAATTACAGTTGTAATGTCTATTGGGATGCGTAAAATGGCAGACCGTAATGCTCTAGTAAGAAAACTTACTGCTGTTGAAACATTGGGAAGAGTGAATGTAATATGTTCCGATAAAACAGGAACTTTAACCAAGAACGAAATGACAGTAGTTAAAATCTATATAGGAGGGAGAGAATATAGTGTTGAAGGTGTAGGTTACTCTATAGAGGGAAAAATTACTGATGAAGAAGGTAATCAAGTAGAGATGGATAACTTTTTAAAAAATTATTTGGAAGTGTGCATGTTCTGTAATAATTCAAATGTGTCTTTAAAAAATAATGGAACAAGTGATACAGTTGTAGTGGGAGATCCAACTGAAACATCAAACCTCAATTTTGCGAACATTAAAAAAGCAAAAGAAGTATTCATTACAG
>JBHLRJ010000146.1:0-9393 GCA_048882645.1 Candidatus Thorarchaeota archaeon | reverse complement strand
TGCCTAGCTAATGTTAGTCCATTGCTACCAATTCCACTATTATACTCCTTCTCATATGATGCCTTTCCATAACTTGCTAATCCCACAATCACGTCATTATTCTTGATATTTAAAGCATTGATAACATCATCTTTTTTCATACTGGTGAAAACTGATGCATCTAAAAGGACGGTTTTAACAACATCTCCTACATCTGCAGTTTCTCCTCCACTCATTATAACATTCAAGCCAATATCAGTTAATTCTTTGCTATAATCGTTGTATTCATTAATAATCGTTGCTACAATATCTCCAGAGATAAGATTACTATTTCTCCCCAAATTATTAGATAAATACACATTCCCCGTTGCTCCTACACATAAAATATCATCTATATTCATGATCATCGCATCTCTAACGACACCTTTGAATACATTTATATCACCTGTTTCCTTATAATACATGTAGGCTAAACTAGATTTTGTACCCGCTCCATCAGCATGGAAAATTGAACAGTAATCATGTCGATTTGATACATCTTCCACAATTTTACAAAAAGAACCTGGAAAAAGACCTTTATCCAATTTTTCAATGACTTTATGTACTTCTTCTTTTTTGGATGAGACTCCTAATTTTGAATATATATTACCATTTTCAGCCATTTTTTTGGCTACCAATTATATTTGTTTTTAAGAAATTGTAATAGGTTTTCAATTTGAACAACTGCTGTCCCAATATATCTATGAGGATCAAAAATTTTACTTAATTCTTCTTTTGTGAATAAATCTTTGATTTTCTGGTGATCATATAATATATCTTTCATATACTTATCTTCTTTTCGTGCCGTTATAGCAGCCTGTCTTAGAATTTCATGTCCATCCTGCCTCCCAATGCCTTTTTCCACAAGCTGAACCATTACTTTTTCAGTTAAGCATGCACCCTTGGTAAGATTTAAATTTTCTTCAATTTTTACTTCATCAAATTCAAGACCTTGAAGATTATTTGTTAAATCTTTAATCATATAATCTAATAAAATAAAATTTTCTCCGAAAATTACTCTTTCAGATGCAGAATTTGTAATATCTCTTTCATCCTCTAAAACAATATTATCTAAAGCAGGGATAACATTTGATTTAAGGATTCTTGCCAGACTACAAATTCTCTCAGATTTATGAGGATTTCGTTTATGGGGCATCGTAGAGCTTCCTACTTGCTCCTTTTTAAAAGGCTCAAACATTTCAGCTATTTCATTTCTTTGGAGTATCCTATTTTCTCTCGCAATCTTAGCTAATGTTTGTCCAATTAATGAGGTTAAAAATATTACTTCAGCATGACGATCTCTCTGGACCACCTGATTTGAGATAAGAGTTGGAGTTAAACCTAGCTTCTCCATTACTAATTGTTGTATTTCAATTCCCTTATCTCCAAAACTGGCCATGGTTCCAACAGCTCCAGACATTTTGCCATAAGAGATCCTTTCCAAGACTTCAGATACTCTATCGAGATGTCTGGATACTTCATATGCCCATACACCAAATCTCATTCCATATGTGGTAGGAATTGCATGCTGCCCATGTGTTCTTCCAATACACACTAATCCCTTTTTTTCTTCTGTTATTTTTGTAAGTATCTTCAATAAATCCATTAAAGAGTTTTTGATATAGGTTAAAGCATCCTTCAACTGTAGACCTGTAGCAGTATCTTCAATATCATAACTAGTCGCTCCAAGATGTACATATTTACCCGCTTCTCCTTCACACTGTTCTGCTAAACCTTTAACCATAGCCATCAAATCATGATGGATTTCTTTATCAATCTCTTTTACCCTATCTAGTTTTACGTGGTCCAAGTTAGCTTTATTAGTTATTTCTTTCGCAGCCTCCTTTGGGACATTCCCTAGATTTGCGTGGACCTGTGCCAAAACTGCTTCTACTTTCAACCAATTTTTTAGTTTTTTCTCTTCAGTAAATAAGTTAGCAATTTCGGTTCGATATCTCGTTTCTATTGGATGAACAAATCTATGAGTCATAATTTCTCCTTTTTTTTATTACTTATACTTAAAATAATGATTCATCAAAACTTATATCTTATTTTATTTAAGATAAAAAAATTCACCCTAAACAAAACAAATTCAATATTTAATTAATTTACTAATATCATTTCCAATCCTTCAGATTAAGAGAAATCATTAAATCTTTAAGCTACTCGAAGTTAAATTTTATTGGTTACTACATCTTGATGTATGGAGTACACCCAAAAATACTTCTTTTTTAGATGTTATAATTGTGGCACTTGGTATTATACTCCCCGAGTTATTAAAACCAAGAAATGTTGGCACTGTAATCATTCTTTTTTATTTAAAAACTCGACTAAGTTTTCGAAAATGTGCTCAACAAAAGGAGCAATTGCTCTCGTTAAAGAGTTGAAAACAAAATCTTAAATGTTTATTTTGAAGCATTATTTTATTTTAGTAAATATAACCTAAAAATCATAGATATTTAAGATTGATTTCAACAATTCTTTTGTGAAATATTGTTACCTAAAACGCTGTAAAATTATATTGAAATTAAATTAAAACTTTGATAATGATATGGAGAATTTCGAGGATTTAAAAGAAATAGACGCGAATTTAATTGAAGAATTAAACAACATTGCGAATGAAAAGATTGATTATTGGGATGTTAGAGCAGGTATAAGTCGCGGCGTCATATTAGATTTTACAGACTCAAGAAGTAAGGAAATTTCATCCCGATATATAACTGATTGTGGAATAAGAGCTTTCAATAATGGAGGTTGGGGCTTTTGTGTTTTAAAAGATTTAAATAAAAAGACAATAATTGATGGATTTCATAAGGCAATTAAGCTTGCTAATCTATCAGAATCTCTGTGTAAAGCTAAATTTAAAATGGTTGTTAGAGAACCTTTAAACAAAGAATTCAAAGTACACAGGAAGAAGAATTTGGAAGATATAGATATTGAAGAGAAAATCAACCTTGTTAAAAATCATGAAAAAATAGCTTCTGAATTTTCAGCAAAAATTAAAAACACACGAACTCTTTATACTGATGGCCATGCCTACAGTGTGTTAATTAATTCATTTAAAAGTTATATTCTTCAAGATTTATCATTTATACGTCTTTTCAGTTTGGTATTTACCCAAGAAAAGGGAAAAATTCAGAGGGCTGTAAATTCAATTGGTGGTCTTGGTGGCTTTGAGATAGTTGAGACAGAAAAAGCCAATAATTTAAGTAAAAAAACAGCAAAAGAAGCTGTTGAATTATTAAGGGCAAAATCTCCTGTAGGAGGTAAATTCACGCTAATAACTGATCCTAAACTCACCGGTACGATGATCCACGAGGCTTTTGGACACGCTTGTGAAGCGGATACGGTCTTGAATAATGAAAGTATATTACAAGGAAAATTAAATGAGAGGGTTGCTTCTGAAAAAGTAAATATCATTGATAATCCTACCATGGGCCAAGGAAAAAACTTTGGATTGCCTTATGAGTTATTTGGATCATATTTTGTGGATGACGAGGGAATTCTCTCCCAAAAAACAGTAGTTATCGAAAATGGAATACTTAAAAATTTTCTTCATAATTTAGAATCTTCCTCAAGAATGGATACCCTCCCAAATGGTCATGGTAGGTCTGCTACCTTTTCTTCAAGACCACAAGTGCGAATGGGATTTACCCTTTTAGAACCAGGAGATTGGAATACAGATGAAATAATTGAAGACACCAAAAACGGGATCTTATGTGAGGATTTCCAATATGGATATACAGATCCTACTACAGGTAATTTTCAATTCAAATGTAAATTTTCCTATAAGATAAAAAACGGAGAAAAGAAAGAATTAATGCGGGATGTCTCTTTGAGTGGTATGATTCTTGAAGTTTTAAACAAAATTTCAGCAATTGGTAAGCAGATTGATTACTCTGATGGAATCTGTGGCAAAGGGGGACAGAGTATTAGGGTTTGTGATGGTGGACCATATATTCGAATAGAAGATGTTACAGTAGGGGGATTGAATTAAATGAAAAGCAATTCTGATATATTCTCTTTGGCAAATTACGTGTTTAAGGTAATTGAACAGAACTCACATGATTTAATCCATGCTGAAGTTTTTTTTGAAAAAAATAAATATATCAATATCGAAATTGAAGAAAATTCATTAAAAAATAGTGAAACTGGAGAAGATAATGGGTTTTCTATTCGTGTGATTAATAAGCAAGGTGCGTTGGGATTTGCATTCTCAAATAAATTAGAAAAGAAGATTGTTGAAGAAATTTGTATAACCGCTTTAAAGATGATGAATGTTAGTACTCCTGATCCTGATTTTCATGGCTTACCTAGTTCAGATCAACATTATCCCAAAGTAACCGGATTATTTAATAAAGAATTAAAAACTCTTCAATTAGAAGATTCCTTAAGTTTTGTTAATATGTTAATTGAAGCCGTGGATCAAGATAAATCAGCAATCTCTCAGTCCGGAAACTTTATAGCGAATTATACAAAAACACATATTTTTAATTCAAACGGTTTAAAAGTGTCTAGTAAAGATACGAGTTGTCTCCTGTCCTCACACGTAGTTGTTAAAGATAAAATAAGCAAAGAAACCTCGTTTGGTTATGAAAGGCAATCTGAAAGAACTTTAAAAAAATTAGATGCTATTAATATTGTTAATTTAGCACTTGAAGAAGCCAAACGCAATCTTAATAGGAAAAAAATTAAAAATATGAGAGTTCCAATACTTTTAACTCCAAAAGGCACTACCCAATTAATACTTAGGCCTATAGCTTCTGCTATAAATGGAGAAACATTTCAATATAAACGAAGTTTTCTTGTAGATAAAAGAGGTGAAACTTTAGGGACAAAATACCTAAATATCGAAGACAATGGGGTGATCGATGGTGCTGTTGGATCCGCAATTTTTGATGGTGAAGGAGTTCCATGTCAGCGTAAAAAAGTTTTTGAAAAAGGAAAGTTTTTAGAATCAGGGTTATTGCACAATAGTTATACCGCCGGTAAAGAAGGAATTGAAAGCACCGGAAATGCGTCAAGAAATTCATACAGTTCTCTTCCCTCTATAGGCATAACAAATTTCATATTGGAAAGAGGGGATATAAATTATCAAGAAATGGTAAAAGATATCAAAAAGGGAATTCTTTTTGACTATACAGGAGATACTCCTAATATATCAACTGGTGACTTTTCAGGATTAATACTTCATGGTAATTTAATCTCAAATGGGGAAATCAAAGAACCTTTAAATGAAACGATGATAGGAATTAATCTTTTGGATTTATATAAAAATATTGATGCTGTCTCTAAAGAATTTAAAGTTTATGGATCACTCCAAGTACCATATGTCAGGATTAATAATGTACAAATAATTGGAGGCGCTGATTAAGCAGTTATGTTTAATCGCAACCAAAGTATATCATAAAATACTACTTTAGTCTTCTTAATTTCGTGTAATTCTACAATTATTATTTGATTTTCTCCTATTAGTAAGAAAGATGTATTTAACTTTTCTGAAATCCACCTTTCATTATGATTTAAAGTGAAATTGCCAATTGTAAAGTCAAGAATGCCATTTGATCCACTAGAGGGATTCATTATGGTAGTATCGTCTCCTTTCTTAATCTGAATATTAAATGAGAAGTCTCGACCTAAATAATTATAAACTGTAACAAAAAAAAAAATAGATTCATTGACAGAAGCTTTGGTAGGGTAATTTTCTGCTTCTTGATTCTCATTTAATATTCCAAATGTCACATATCCAGGTTCAGGGGTTAATGCATAGTAGATAATGAATCCTGAAATTGTTACTATCCCAATAATTAAACTAATTCTCACAAGAACCCTAAATTGCTTATTACTGGTCTTGTTTCTCTCTTCTTCATCTATAGTGGTAGAGTTACTCATTATCTTTAAACCAATTAATTGTTTTTTTAAGTCCTTCTTCCAGTGAAGTGGTTGGTTCCCAATTCAATAATTCTTTAGCCTTTTTAATATCTGGACATCTATAGCTTGGATCATCAACAGGTAAAGCCTTAAAAATGATTTTAGAGGTTGAATTAGTTAAATCTTTTATGATCTGTGCTAATTCTAATATCGTGTACTCCTCACCACTTCCCATATTAATGACCTCCCCAATTGCCCTATCGTTATTCACAATTTTAAGCAGTCCCTCAATTTCATCAACAACGTAAATAAATGACCTTGTCTGTGAACCATCCCCGAAAATTGTAATATCCTCATCGTGCAATGCTTGGGATACGAAATTTGGGATTACTCGACCATATTCTGGACCATATCGTATTCTTGGTCCATAAGTATTAAAAATCCGTACTATTTTTGCTCTCATTTGATGCTGAAGTTCATACGCCCTTATGAAGGCCTCTCCAGCTCTTTTAGATTCGTCATAACTGCTTCTAGGACCTACAGGATTCACATGTCCAAAATAACTTTCTGGAGTCGGAATTGCTTCTCTGGGGGGATTTCCATACACTTCAGATGTGCTAGTATAAAAGAACATTGCATTGTGAAACTTTGCAATCCCTAATGAATTCATGGTCCCCAGTGTGTTACTCCTAAGAATCGAGATTGGTGCCACTTTAAATTCAAATGGAGAAGCTCTGCTTGCCATATGCATAACGATATCTATTTTTTTGATATCACCAATACAAACACCTAATGGGTGATAACTCATACCAAAATAAATAGGATAAGATATATCGTGATTTATGAACCTAAAATTATCCTTATCCATTAAATGCATTACGTTTTTAGGTTGACCTGAGGAGAAATTATCTAAACATATGCAATGAGAATTTTGCTCAACTAAAACATCACAAATCCACGATCCAAGAAATCCTGCTCCACCAGTAACTAAAATCGTTTTACCATCAAAAGATATATCTCCTAACCTTTTTATAATTTCTTGAATGTCTGGTTTAATATCGTAGTTCAATTTTAAAACCACTAGGGGTACTCAATATAAGTCTACTTATTTACATTAGTAAATAAAGTTTTCTTTAAGAATACGGTTAACTTCTGATATTTGTAATTATGAGAAAAGATAGATAACTTAAGAATTCTACAAACAAAATATTTATTTTGTTTTTGTTCCACAATATTGACAAAACTTCAATTCTAAGGGATACATTTTGCCACAATTAGGACATTTTCTTAAAGAATTGATGAGAATTTCACGTCCTAACATTTCAAATGCTTTCTCCACATTTTCACCTGTTTTTGCAGAAGTGCTTATTAATTCTCCTTGAAAACCAAATTTTTCAAATATATCTAGCCCATCTTGCTTTTTCACTTTTCTCGTTAAATCTTTCTTTGCTTCAATTAATATCTTTGTTTTAGGCGAATTCGGCACAGAAGAAATCACATTTATCCAATCATAGAGATCATTTAATGAATCCTTATTCGATACATCATATAACATTAATGCTCCAGAAGCTCCTGAAACATAAGAAGGAAATAATAAACGGAATTTTTTTTCTCCAGCAAAGTCCCAAATATTTAATAAGATCTCTGTATCATCAACGATAACTTTTTTTGTCTCAAAATCAACGCCTATTGTAGATAAGGTTGAGATTTCAAATTTACCTGTAGCATATCTCCGAATTAGTGATGTTTTTCCTACATTTTTAGCCCCTGCAACAACGACTTTAAACTTTATCATTCAACCTTTCGCTCAAGTGATGTTTTTAACTCGAATTAAATTCAATAATATATTTAATAATAATTAAAAACGTTAATAATCTTTTTTATCGTTTTAATCAATTAGAGATTATATAGCTATTTTAATCTAATGATCATTCTTGTATTTATACCTACCAATTTTATAAATTTCTTGAGCAATTTTTTTTCCTATATTCTCAATTTTAGTTAAATCAGGTATATCTGCTGAAAATATATTTTGTAATGTTTTAAATTCATTTAGTATATTTTTTGCCCGAAGCGCATTCACACCGGGAATCCCAGCTATTATATATTCTAGAAGACGAGAAGTTTCAATGGGAGCTTTATCAAATCTCAATTTTAGTGTTTTATTACTTTCGGTTTGCTCTTTCTTAGCTAATTGATATAAAAACACAGCAGTTTCTTGTGCATCCTTCGTTTTATATATAGTTACACCTAAATTAAGAATTATTGACGATATTGCTCCATAAATTGCATTTTCATTAAGACTTGAATTTTCAAATACATCTTCCTCTAATACTAATATCGCTCTCTCATAATTGTCTATCAAACTCTTCAGCTCCTTGAACAATCTTCCATCCTTAATGGAATCGGTAAAATCTTGTGCGTTTTTTCTTTCAATTCCTACCCGGTCTGAAATTACGTAATCTGCAACTGATAATTGTTCTAGTCTAAGATTTACTCCCATCAATGATAAATTTCTTACCACTGAAGAAGCTGTTTCTCTATTATCACAGACTATTTCAAATTGATCAGATCCTTCAATTTTAAAGCTAGAATCCTTTTCGCCGGGAGATTTTTCAATAAAATTAAGGAGGTTTGATTGCCCTTTTTTCACTCCATTTTCAGATGTCTTTATATTTTTTAAACTTTCTCTCATATTTTTTTCTTTTCTTTTCTCAGCCCAATAGTATCCTTCATCTCGTGTACCCTCTGCCATTAACACATAAACTTTCCCTTCTTTTTTACGCCCAGTTCGACCTCTTCTTTGGATAGAGCGTATCTCACTTGGAACAACATCATAAAATATAACTAAATCGCATTCTGCAATGTCTAAACCTTCTTCAGCGACACTTGTGCCTACCAGAACATTATATATTCCTTCTCTAAACTCATCAAGAAGTTTAACTTGTTCTTTTTGTGGTAAACCCTTATCAGATCCCTTATGCGCTTGACCAACAAATTTATGTGCTCGAATAACTGCTTCTTCTTCGAAATATCTCACGATATTATTGACAGAATCTCGAAAATGGGCAAAAACTAAAATTCTTGATTCATCATTTTCTTGGATCTGGAAACTTAGTAGCTCTTTTAATTTTTCAAGTTTAGGATGTACAATCCCCATAGATTGTATCTGATTGGTTAAAGCTTTAACCTGCTTAAAATCTCTGCTTGCAACTAATTCTCTTAGCGATTTATTAGCTGTGTTTTTCTTAATTTTATCTTCATTCTTCTCAATATTGTCTTTTAATGCATTAATTCCCTGCGTTCCAAGAAGCTCTAACATGTAAGAAATTCTTATCGCATTAGCCTGGAGCTTTTTAGCGTTAAACATATTATATTTTTCTTCATCACCATCTCTTAATGAAGCAATTCGTCTATTTATAACAATATTTAATTTGAGAAGATCCTTCTTAGAAACCTTATTAAGATCATACGAATCTAACAGATTATTTTCCTTCAGTTGTC
>JBHLRJ010000145.1:0-9563 GCA_048882645.1 Candidatus Thorarchaeota archaeon | reverse complement strand
TTGGAAATCTGTTGAAGATTCTGTTTACTCGGTTCACTATGACGTCCTGGAAAGCGACCGTCCATTTGTGCGTTGATTGTCATAATATCAACATTGTAAGAGCTCAAAAGTTTCGGAACGATTTCACAGCTTGACCCATTCCCAGGATCCACAATTATGTTTATTCCACTTCCATCAAACTTTGTCTGATTCGTAATATTGAGAATGTGGATATCATTAATATCATTTACTTGAGTAACCTTCCCTACTTCGTCCCAATTTATTTGTAAGAAATCTTTATTATTATAGATTCTTGAGATTTCTTCCTCTTGTTCTGGAGAATATCCTATTCCAGAAGGATTCCACAATTTTAAGCCTATATATTCGGGAGTATTGTGAGAAGCAGTTATCATTACAGCTGCATCTGCGTCGAGAAATTTCGAAGACATCGCTAAGGTGGGAGTCGTTACTATTCCCAGAGTTTTAACATTACAACCTGTCGATATAATTCCTGAGATTAATGCATGCTCAATTGGTAAAGCGGAGGTTCTAATATCTTTTCCAATAGTTACTGTAGATTTACCTTTCAAATAAGTTCCTAAGGCTAAGCCCACATCTAACGCCATTTGAGGTGTAAACATTACATCTGATTCTGAATAATTTTGAAAAACTCTTCTGATGCCGGAAGTACCGAATATGGAATTTTTCATAAGGATTCTATTAAGTAAGTCTTGCAAATAACTATAATTTTACTACTTTAAATATTTAATTTCTGGAATTCTCCATTATTCAAATACTTTTAGGACTTTTAGCTCAAAAAACGATGAGAAAAAAAATTAAACTTATGTAAATTTTAATATAAGGTTGATTAATATTAAATTATATTGGTAAAATCATAATTTAAGTTTTTTATCTATTTCTAAATTCTTTAAAAGGGTTTGTACTTCATTTAAATCAGGTGAAATATGTTCTGGTAATCCTAATTCGTCTCTCCTCCTTTTTATCGCAGGTTGCATTGGAATCGCTTTGGCATTTTCGAATATTGTCTTTGCTTGCTCATAAATATAGTGAGGGCCTTTGTTTTGAGCAATAGATTGGTTTTTTAAAGATATAAATGTCCCTGTTAGTTCAATATTTTGAGGGCATGTCTCATCACATGTATGACAAGTTGTACAACCCCAAATTACTAATTCTTCTGCTTTTAGAAGCAAATCTTTATATCCAAAAAGAGTGGCTAAAATATTTTTCTTTGGGTTATATTGTCCTTTTGTAATCTTCGAAACCGGACAAATTTCAGTGCACACACCACATTGTAAACAAGGATAAATCGAAGGATTCTCTTTAAGTATATTTAAAGCCCAAAATTTATTAGAATCCTCGGTTATTTCCGAGATGAGATTGTCCCACTCAGCCTTACGATATTTATAAGGATCGGGATCAGAGCGGAAAAGACGGATTAGCTTATGGTAAATCCAACCTATAATTGTTATAGATATGATAAATGTATAAGCAAAACGAATAGGTGATGAGTTTTGTGAAGTGAAGCTAAATGATGTGTGAACATAAATTACAAGAACACCCAGAATCATTAAATTATGGAGAATTTTATTGACTGTATATTTAAATTTTTTTTTAAAGGCAAATAATCTTAATTTCTTGATAAATCTATATTTTAATACCAGATTGCTCATGAAAATGAGCGCCAATATCATTAAGATAAAGAAAATTTGATATCCAAAGCTTCCCGATCTTATCTGAAGGGAGGAATATTCTCTTTCTAAGCGTACCATTGGATAATGTACACTTCCAAAAATTAACGAAACAGCAGCCATATAAGTATGAAACCTCATTATACCTCTCAAACTGAAGTTTTTTTCAATTAGCTTTATTTTTATATTGATGATTATATTAAAACACATCCAGATAAAGGAGATTATTCCAAGTATGCTGCCTGTCCGATGGATTATATTATTAACTGGATCACTACTGTCGAGGGGTTCTTGAAACCAATAGATTATCGATACGATGATTGGACTTAGAAAAAATATTGATAAACTGAACACTTTTAATGGTTTAGAGCTCATTTTATTATACATTTTAACAATATTAGCTTTCATTATTCAAATTTAAATAATTCTTCAAATTATTCCAGGGATTATGGAACTTGGATAATCATTTAGATATATGAATTTCTGAATCTATAAAGTTGAAAATTTACCTCCTATTTCTATAAAAACTCATTTTTAACAGATTTTAAATTTAGTAAAAGAAAGAATATAAAAAAATTTGATGGAATTTTAATAGAATTCACATTCTTCCAAAATTTGGGTTAAGTCCAAAACAGGTAATTCCGAATTTGTTTCAGTTGCGGCAAGATGCAAATTATTTTTACAAAATACACATGCACTAAGTAGGACTTCTGCTTCAGTCTCTATTGCCTCTTTCAAACGATCTGCGTTGATTTCTTCCCAACATGCAATAGTCTCGTCTAATCGATTACTTGCTATATCGGTTGAAATTTCTCCATAGAGAGCTCTAACTCCTCCTCCCGCTCCACAGCACCATGACATTTTTTTATTATGCTTCATCTCAACAAACTTGATTCCTTCAATCATATTAATGAGCTCTCTTGGTTCCTCATATACATCACAATACCTAGCAAGATGACATGGATCATGGTATGTAACTATTAATGGATTTTCTTTTGTGCGTGCTTTATATCTAATTTTAAGATTTTTTTCTTTGGCAATTCTTGGTATAAATTGAACTACATGATTAAGAGAAAATCCTAAATCATCTTTAATGAATTTAGGATATTCTGTTGTAAATGTTGAAAAGCACCCTGCGCATGAAAATATTATCTCTTTAATTCCCATTTCATGGATCATTCTAACATTATATTTAGCGAATTCAACAGCAACATCTTCTACTCCAGTTCGAAATAATACTGAGCCACAACATTTCTCCTCTGGAAAAACAATAAATTCTATACCCATTTTATCTAAAACTCGACATGTTGCTGACACTAACTCATTATTCCTATAAGCTGACGTACATCCAACAAAATATCCCACTAAATTACTACTATCCTCTGGTTTGTAAGTCCCTGACTGTATTTTTCCATATAACGCTTTTCCCCGTTCATATGCAATACTCCCTTCAGTACAAGCTTCCCCTGCACACCAATTGAATCGGTCAGTACCGCTTTCCATGAACGGATTATTACTGTTTTTGATGGAGTCTCTTAAAGCTTTAAGTTTTTCTGGCATCACTCCTTTACGAATAGCAGTTCTCCGATAAGTTTGAAACACTTCAAGAGTGTCAATTCCAACTGGACACACTACTCTACAATTTCCACAAAGCATACATCGATATAGCGGATCAATAAGACCTTCTTTATCAAATTTAATATCTTTTTTTGATAACGACTTAAGAATTCTATTACGTCCACCCGCATAATCTTTCTCAGAAAAAGTTGTGTTATATACACGACATACATGCCTACAATAACCACAGTGTACGCATCGTTTATAAGTTTCTTCTTCTTTTAAATCTGTAAATGGTTCTAATAAATTTTCCTGGTCAGGAGCAAAGAAATCTGATCCTGGAGGTCCTGATGTTACCACTTTTTTAATATCTTTTTCATCACTCATTTTTTTTCCTCCATTAACTTTTAAAAAGTATTTTAGCTATATAGAAAAGGATTAAAAATCTAACCCAAAGCATCTTCGCTTTCACCAATCTGTAAGAATTAATTCGATCTTCTGGATCTAACTTGCTTTTTAGTTCTTTTAGATATGATACTCTTTCAGAGTTAAATTTAAGATTATATAACGTATTTACTACCCCCATTGTATATAAGCTATCATTTTGTTTGTAAGTTTTCATTGTAATGTCATGAAAAAGTGCTTTAATTCCAAAGAATTCACGAGATTTCTCAAGATCCGTAAGACCAAATAATTTAACTCTATTACCACCGTCACTTCCTGCTATTACATAAAAAGCTTTATGAAAATCGTATTTCTGTGTTTTTTTAGCATAATATTCATAAAAAGATGCTATTCTTTCATCAGAAATCCAGTATTCTTGAAAGAATAGAGTATTGCACCAACGTCCCACATTTACTTCCGTGTCAGCAATATCAGCCCATTTTTCTTTTAAATACCATTCTTCAACAGCCAACCCGTTTGCCTTTGAAGCTACATCGTCAGCAAACGCGACATTTTTAGAAGTAGTATTAGGATCATCGAAATAGACTGCATATACGAAGAAATCTCTTGCGGGGAAAGTCCAATGAGCATATTTTTCAAAATTTTTATCTGACATTGATAAGAAAAATGGAATATTTCCAGAATCTTTTTTCAAAGTTAGGTAAAAGTTAAATGCATCTTCAACTGTTTTAAAACTATATCCAACTATCTCTAATGAAGTTTTAAGAGTTGTTATCTCTATTTCAACTTCAGCAACAGCTCCAAAAATACCAAATGATCCTACTATATTATCAAATGATAAATCTCCTCTTGAATCTTTCGTGATTTTCTCAATAGAACCATCAGGCTTAACAAATGTTAGTGAAATAAGTGTATTTTTCATCATTCCATGCTTTAAAACTCCGATCCCTGCCCTTCCGCTCGTTACGATAAAACCACCAACACAGGAAGATTTGTAGCTAGTAGGATAACATTTTGGAGCTAATCCTTGATCTAGAAGAGTCTCAATAAGTTTTAACCATGAAATTCCTGCATCACACCTCACTTTCATATTTACTGCATCAATTTCATGTATTTTGTTCATTCTCCTTATATCAATCAATATTCCACCCTTAGTTGGTGTCGAAGATGAAAAACATGAAGAACCAGCAGCTCTTATAGTAACTGGCATCGAATATTCCTTGCATATTTTCATAAGTTTGGAGAGCTCTTCTGTATTTGCAGGACGTATAACGTGACTTACGCGATAATCTTTTTTAAACTTATAATGATATTTGGGAAGTAATGCTAAATCGGCTGCGGAAGCTTCAATCTCATATGGATCTGTGGTTACGTGTTCAGGAGTAATGAATTCTTCTACTTCTTTTGTAAATTTTTCTATGACTCCAATATCTTGATAATTTTCAATATTTGTAACATTCACTATCTAATTCACCTATTTTTATAATGGTGGTAAGATTAACCCTAAAAGGAACGCACCCCACCAACACCCCATGGTAATGAAGCCGGTTATCTTAGCAATTCTGCGTTGACCAGATGTTCCAAATAATGCATTAGCGAATCCGGCTGCTAATCCACCACCTCCACCTATGATATGGATAAAATGTATAAGTCCTGAATAGTGATTCATTTGCGCAGGAGATAACCAGAATAATGAAATTACGTTTATCAACGTGAGAATCCATGCAGCAATCCCTAATAAGCCATGCCAAAATACAAATTTCGCTTCATTGTACAATACAAGCATCATAGCAGTAGTTATACAAATTAATGCAGGTAAACCTAAGATTAATCCTAAATGAAGACTCTCATCACGGAACCATTCAATACCATTCAGTATTAGTATCACTGTTAGTAATGCTATAAATAAGAGCATCATTACTAAAACGCCATACTGAGCTGATTTACTTCGTCCTTTAATATTGTTTAATATTATACAAATAAGTATTAATATTATTGAAACCGCTATTATTAGGATCAATTCTACCATAAATGGTGTCATATAATAGACCTTTTTGAGTTTTATTTTTTTATTACAAAATGTATTTGTTTTAAAGTAATTGACTAAATATAAATTATTTCTGTTTAAATACTATGAGATTCTTACGAAAAAATAACGCCTAAATAAATTAAAAGAAAACCTATGATCATATATAGTGATGCAATCTTAAAAATCAAAAATGTAATTTTATGTGAAGGTTTAATTAAATTCTTAATAACTAAAATTATCAATGAACCACTACACACTGTTATTATAATTCGAATATAAGCATTTGAATCTTGGATTTGGGCAATTTCGTAGAGTATTATCGAGCTTATAAAAGCACCGATAGCTATAACTCTCATTGTTTGAGTTTTTGAGCTAACTACAGGCCACATAGGCACTTTTGCTTCTTTATATCCTTCATAATTCTTAGGGATTAATGCTAAAGTAAGAATATGCACTGGGATCCAAGCTAAAATAAAAATTAAAAATAATAGCCCTATCCAATCTAATCTTCCCAAAATTACCGTCCTCCCTGCCAATGCAGGTAATCCACCAGCTATTCCACCAAAAATGATACTAAATTTTGTTCTTTTTTTAAGTAAAATTGAATATATAATCACATCGAAGAAAAAGCCTAAAAAAATCACTAATGTTGTTAATAAATCAAGAAAAATAAAGGCAATTAAAATTCCTAAAAAAATAATTATTAGCCCATTAATAAGAACAGTTAATGGGGAAACCCTACCACTTGGAATAGGGCGATTTTTGGTCCGCTCCATTATAGCGTCTATATCTTTATCTATATACATATTCATCAAAGTCGTACCTGATATTGCCAAAAATAAAGAGAGTACTAAAAACAGAAAGGTAACCCAATTAAAGCTTCTTGAGAATTCAACGATCGTAATGAGATATGAAAATACTGCAGTATAAAGCAAAAGAAGGGTTTGTTTTGCTTTAATAAGTTCAAAGTATATTGATAAAACGCTTTTTACATTCAAGATTAACCCACCTTTTAAATCAGTAAGAAATGAGAAATTTTGAATCCATTATAACTATAAGAATTGAAGTATGAAATTAAATATGAAATTTAAAGTTTGTTTGGAAATAAATTAAAAAAGGTTTATTTTATTTAAAAATACTTTCTTGTGACATAAGAGCTTTAAGAGACATTAATTTCTTTTCTCGACGATCAGCCCTCAATTGTTTGGATATAGCTATAGATCCCCAAACAAAAGCTATGAAGAGAAACCATACCCCAATCATCATTAGAGTGAATCCTGGTTGCACATTCTCAGCAGGAAGAGGACGTAACATATAAATATCAGCTCCACCAAATGCTAAAACAGAGCCAATGAAAAATGTCCACCCACCGATTTTCCTTTGTAAACCTTGAACATTGTAATAATCGATAGCTTTCAACATCAATATGTTTGCTATTAGTACGCTGAGAACGTGCCAATGGCCGACATTAAAGTCATATTCGAGCTCCAAAGTCTGGTGTAACCGATAGAACTCATCAACTTGGAGACCAACGATTATACCCGTAATTGTAACAGATACTTGGGCAAATAGGAATAGAAAATAATAGCTAAATCGTACTGGGTCAGCAATAACACCTTTAAGTTTTTTCAAGAGTTTTGAAGATTTATATTTTTCTCTTAATATATCTCTTGATATGTTTTTAAGTCCAAATGCCCCCATCGCAATCGTACACAATATCAATATCCCTGCTCCAACCCAAATCGTATAATGATCTAAGATCCATGAACCATATGATATTACGATTATACCAATCGCATTTGCAATCAATGTATATGTATAAGGTTTACCAGACATTTTACTGGTACGAAATCCAACCATCAATACCATTGAAGCCGATTGAGCAAGCTGAATATGCAGATGTGAAACTATAAAATCTTCAGGGGGAGTATGGGGGCGAAGCCTTATGATTGCCTCTGCTAAGAATGCTTCTCCAGTCTTATATTGACCCCAAATAGTTCCTGTAAAGTTTTCCAAAGCTGCAATTGCACCCATTATTGTTGAAACCATAACACAAATTGCAAGAATTATAAGATTTACGTATTCTAAGTTAAGACCACTTACTTCTGCTCCCCTAATGCTTGAATCAGGATCTGGAAATTTACCAGGGATTGGAAATGCTGCAATTACAAAGATAACTCCACCCAAAAAGACTAGAAATAAACCAAAATAGAATAATTCATGAAAAAGACGGAAACGTGTATATCCAAAAGCCATTCCAAATATGCCGACCATAAATGCACCAGGTAAGAGAAGAGCTTTTAAAGTAGGAACGAATTTCTTTCGTACTTCGTAATATTCCATTATCCAAAATGTATTCGCAACCAAAAAAGGGACTGCTAAAGAGTGATATATCATCACAAGGCGAGCTGTTCTTGAAATAATATCATCAGAAAGTATTGGTATTAATGGCTGTCCTCCCCATAAAATTGTCAATGGTTCTGAGAAAGTAAAGTAAAAGAGGACTTGGAGGAATACAAACATAATCAGGGTGTAATGGATCCCTTTATAATTATATTTTTCTTCTTTCTTGAGAACTTGGGATTCCATAGAAACCTCTATCGTGATTGGGCTTTCTTCTACTTCTATTTTTAGCACCTTTTATTATATTATTATTTAGAATTGCTATACTTTCTATAAAAAATTCTTATTTATTAATATATATTTTGTTTTAAATTGAACATAGATTGACAAATTGGTATGTTTAATTTTCTTCAATACTCTACGTCTTAATGGCTAAAAAGAATTTTTAAAAAAATGATAAATAAAATTATTTTCTCTTTCTTATTTTCTTATTTAACCATGGTATGGCTATTATTGTGAAAACAATTACAGTTGCACCAATGGTAGGAGCAATCACAGATGAAAAAGATCCTTTAGGTTCCGGATGAAATACACCTACGTGCATTTCTTTTACAAGAGCTCCTTTAAGACTACAGTTTGCTATGACTTCAATTGTTGCATTGAAATTAGCTACGAAATTGTAATTGTATGTAAAAATGTTTTTGGTTGGTTGACTTGTGTAAGATTGATTAACTATTGGTGTATGGGAGTGATTGATGAAAATCTGAACAATTTTTACATAATGATAATTTGGATCAGTAACCCCGTGTACGAAAGATATATCCATAGTGTCAGTATCCATATCGTATGCTAAATCCATATACATTGGAGCATGTGCTTTAGCGTTAGCTACGGAAAACGAAGCAAGAGTAATGAAAAGAAAGATTGAAAGAAAACAGATAATTTTGTTCCTCTTAGACATATTTATTCAATTTTCAATTTTTTTAAAGCTTTAATTTTAATGAAATTTAGAAATTGTTTAATATTTAATATTTTTACTTTTTATTTTTATCGAAAATATTTCTTATTTTTTCGCAGTTACTTAAACTTTTTTCGAATTATTATAAAAATTAGGTTTATTATAGATAAGACGATAAGCAAATAAAATTAATGATAAATATAATCTTTCTGTAATACCAAAAGATTTAGAAGAATAAAAATAAAAAAAAGTTAGGTATTTAATTATAAAATAAGTGTTTAGTTTTAATCTTTGAATACGAAAGTAATAAGGATACCAGCAACTAGTATTAGAATTGGACCAATCCACATCAATATAGTTTCAAGCAAAATCCAGACAGCGCCTTCAACTGTTAGGAAAACGGCAGGTAGTGTGTTTAAAGGTGTCAACATCAGAAGAATAGTGAAAATTATACCGAGAACACCTAGACATAACAATATATAACCAGGCAGCTTCTGACTACGAAATTCCCAGTCCCAGCTAAGCAATATTGCAAATCCGATTATTAATGCTCCAATTCCTGCAATGATTAATATTCCCAGAG
>JBHLRJ010000144.1:0-9594 GCA_048882645.1 Candidatus Thorarchaeota archaeon | reverse complement strand
AATTGTACGCTGGCAACTCCACGCATTCTGACTAATAACTAAATAATCTCTTCCCACATTCTTATCATTATCAAAATTACTTTTTAAGCTGATTCCATCCCAAAAATCCGGTACTTTTAATTTAAAACTATCAATAAGAGTTGCTGCGATATCTACCTGGTATATTAATGAGTCAACTTCTCTTTTCCAATTATTTTTTGGCCAACGTATAATCATAGGAACTCTATTTGTTATATGGCAAGCAGTTGCATGATCTCCATAGATATTCAATTCTCCTTGATTTTCTCCATGATCAGAACTTATAATTATTATTGTATCGTCATAGATACCAAATTCTTTTAACATTCTTATTATTTTTCCAATAAACTCATCGGTGTACCGTATCCCCACATCATAACCATCAATCCAACCTTTGAAATCGTCTAAATTTCTTATTTCTTTAAATCCTTTTAATCTAGGTAGCCAACGAGGAGGACTTTGGTTAGTAAATCCTGATGGTTCACAAGCAGAATGTGGTCCATAACTTTTTCTTTGGCTATCTATGATATCTTGTATAAGCCATGAGGATGCTGGATCATTCTCAAATGGATTTCCAAAATCTATAGGAGTTCGGTAAGGTGTATGAGGATCCCAGAAATTCACATGTAAAAACCAGTTATCCCTTTGTTCATTATCCTTTAGCCATTTTTCTACATAAGGAAAAACTTGATCGGCTGTTTCATAGCCCCTCAATCCAGGATTATACATTTCTTTCCATCCAGAATAAAACCAAAATGCAGAATGTCTTTCTGCATAAGGTGAAATAGAAACGGGATACAATTTTGCACGCCTGATCATACTAATCCAGTTATATCGAAGGTATGGATCTTGAAATCCACGTTCCTTTCCAGTTAGCTTCAAATCTGCAGCAGTACCCCCATGTCCAACAATTCCAGAATGTATTCCGAATCTACCAGTAAAAAGAGCAGCTCTCGATGGTAAACATGGGGCATCTGAAACATAGCAATTTGTAAATTTCGTGCCAGTTTCTGCTATTTTATCAATATTGGGTGAAGTATTACGATGATATCCATAACAACCAAGATGATCTGCTCTTAAAGTGTCGATATCTATGTAGAGAATTCTCATAATTTTTAGATAAAGCAAATTATTTTTTAAGTTTTTTAGATTTTACCTCATAATTAACAGATTATTATTGATTAAAGACAATGGAAGAAAGGCTAGATTGGGAAAATTCTGAAATGATTGGTCGTAATAAGGAACCTGCTCATAATACATTAATTCCATATCAAGATTTAGAATCAGCTCTAAATGGGATAAGAAACAACTCAACTTACTTTAAGACTCTAAATGGAAACTGGAAATTTAATTGGGTGAGGAGCCCCAAAGATCGTCCAATGGATTTTTTTAAAGTTGAATATGATACTGATGGATGGAAATGTATCCCTGTACCAAGCAATTGGCAGATGCATGGTTATGGAATTCCAATTTATTTAAATATCAGATATCCTCGGAGTGTGAAAAAAAAGGATATACCAAAAATAAGTCATGAATATAATCCCGTAGGGTCTTATAGAACTGAATTCACAATTCCTGACAACTGGGACGGACGAGAAGTTTTTATACATTTTGATGGTGTTAAATCTGCATTTTACATTTGGGTGAATGGGAAAAAAGTTGGTTATAGTCAAGGTTCAATGACACCAGCAGAATTTAATATTACACAATTTATACAAAAAGGTACTAATTTTTTAGCTGTGGAAGTATATCGGTGGTCTGATGGGAGTTATCTTGAAGATCAAGATATGTGGAGATTGAGTGGCATATATCGAGAGGTATACTTATTTTCAGTACCTAAAGCACATATCAGAGATTTTTATGTTCATTGTGTATTTGATGAGAATTATGAGGATGCAACAATAAAAGTTCGAATTAAAGTTCGAAACTATGGCTCAAAAATCGCTGAGAACTTAAAAGTTGAAATTTCCTTATTAGATGATCAAAAGAAATTTGTTGGAACGGAATTATTGATGGTTTCTGATGAAATGAATATTGAAAGTAAAAATGAAAAAACAGTTGATTTACAAATCAAAATTGAAAAACCAAGAAAATGGTCAGAGGAGATACCAAACCTATATGATTTAATATTAAAGTTAAGGAATTCTAATGAGAATATAATCGAGGTTGAACACTGTAAATTCGGATTTAGACAAATTGAGATAAAGGGAGATGGAGGGCTTTATATCAATGGCAAATCAATTAAGTTTAAGGGGGTAAATAGACATGAGCATGATCCCGATCATGGACGAGCAATCCCTATGGAAAGAATGTTACAAGATATTAAACTATTAAAGCAGAATAATGTTAATGCTGTCCGTACAAGTCATTATCCAGACCACCCTAAATGGTATGATTTATGTGATCAATATGGAATGTATATCATTGACGAATGCAATTTAGAAACTCATGAATTGCGCGATGTATTACCTAAAAGCGACCCAAAATGGACAAAGGCTTGTGTTGATCGAATGAAAAGTATGGTTGAAAGAGATAAAAATCACCCTTGTGTAATTATGTGGTCTCTCGGTAATGAAGCAGGTATGGGAGATAACTTTAAAAAAATGAAGGAAGAGGCGCTCAAGATTGATTCAACACGACTAATTCATTATGAACAAGACTATGATAATAAAGTCTCGGATGTTCTTAGTTATATGTACTATCCCTCTTATTTTTTGGAAAGGATGGTAAAGAATAGAGAATATGGTATATTTGGGCAACTTAAGAAACTTAAAGAAGGAATCGTAAAACCGTACATGCTATGTGAATATGCTCATGCAATGGGAAACAGTTTAGGTAATTTTCAAGAATATTGGGACGTCTTTGAAAAATATCCTAATGTAATTGGTGGATTCATATGGGACTTTATTGATCAGGGGCTACGTAAGACTTCTGATGATGGAAAGGAATTTTGGGGATATGGAGGAGATTTTGGGGATACGCGAAATGATGACAATTTCTGTATCAATGGAATTGTCTTACCCAATCGAACACCGAATCCCGCTCTTTATGAAGTTAAAAAGGTTTACCAAAACATTAAAGTTATTCCTATTAATTTAATCAAAAGCGAAATTAAGATTTTAAATAAGTATTATTTCAAATCATTAGATTTTATAGAAGCTATATGGGAATTAACTGCTAATGGTAATATTATTCAAGAGGGTAAAATAGATAATCTCTCAATACAACCTAAAGATACTAAGAATTTTACTATACCTTTTACAACCCCTGAAATTGTACCGAATACAGAATATTATATCAAAATCACGTTTATTCTTAGTAAGGGTACACTTTGGGCTGAAAAGGGACATATTCTAGCATGGGATCAGTTTAAAATACCCTACGAAGTTCCAATTAAACCAGAAATTGAAATAAGTGAATTGAAAGATGTTGAAATGGAAGAATCAGATAAAGAAATTTTAATAGTTGGATCTAACTTTAAAGTCACTATAAATAAAAACACAGGAGTTATTGAATCTTATATTTTTAATAATTTAGATTTAATAGCTAAATCTTTAGTACCTAATTTTTGGCGTGCCCCTACTGATAATGATTTAGAAAGAGTTGACTTTCGAAGAAATAGGAGTCGAGCTATAAGTAGAAAATGGAAGGATGCAAGTAAGGAACGAGTTGTAAGTAAGATAGTATGTGAAAAAACAGGAGAAAAGGTGATTCGTGTAAATGTTGAATTCCAAGTTATACTTGCTAAAAAACCTCTTAAAACGGAATATCTAATTTATGGAAATGGGATGATAATAATTAAGAATGATTTTACTCCTGCAAAGCGAATAGTTTGTTTTGGTATGCAAACTTCGATTCCTAAAGAATTCAATCAAATTACATGGTATGGAAGAGGACCACATGAAACTATGTTTGACAGAAAAACAGGAGCAGCTGTAGGAATATATTCTGACTCAGTAGAGAATTTAATACACCCATATGTTAGACCACAAGAAAATGGGAATCGAACTGATGTTAGATGGTACACAATGACAAATAAAGAAGGTTCAGGTTTATTAGTCATAGATGTTGGAGGAAATAATCTAAGTATTAGAGCTTGGCCTTATACAATGGAAGATTTGGAATCCGCAAGACACAATCATGAGTTACCGCGGCGTGAATTTATTACACTCAGTATTGACTATAAACAACAAGGTGTAGGGGGAGATATACCTGCACTCGCAATGCTGCATAGAAAATACATGTTGCCGGAGAAAAAAAATTATACATATACTTTTCTCTTAAAAGGAGTTTCAAAGAATGAAGGAGATTTGGTTGAAATCGTACGAAAAAAACCTCCCTTAATTTAATCTCTTTATAATAAAGTAGTTTAAATTCCATTCATTATTACTATTATAATTACACATTAGTTAGAAGATCTGGTGTTTAAATGGCTCGCCCTTTATGGTTTGTTAAATTATTGCAAAAAGTATTTCCAAATATCAAGTTTATCGCAAAATTGACGAAATTTCCAATTATAGGTACTATTTTCGATTATTTTCTTTTCCGAGGTGATAATATCTTTTATCTACCACAAGATAAGGTTATTGATGTTAACAAATCATTGGGAGAATATCACGAATTTGTATTACCCTCTCAAGTGTTAGAGTATTTTGTAAATAAAGCCAACAACCACTGGATCATGAACTTTTGTATTTGTAGAACTAGCATGGATTGTAAAGACTATCCTCATGAATTGGGTTGTCTTTTTCTTGGAGATGCAGTACTTGATATAAATCCTCAATTAGGAAGAAAAGCAAGTAAGGAAGAAGCTTCAGAGCATCTCAAAAAGTGTAGGGAAGCAGGATTAGTGCAAATGATTGGTAGAAACAAATTAGATGCTCAATGGTTAGGTGTCAGTCATGGAGAAAAACTATTAAGTATCTGTAATTGCGATCCTTGCTGTTGTTTATGGCGTGTCTCCTCAATCATAACTCCAAAGATTGGTTCAAAGATCAAGAAAATACGAGGAGTAAATGTACGAGTAATGGCTAATTGTCTTGGATGTGGCACATGTATAAAAGGAATTTGTTTTGCAGATGCAATTAAACTAGTTAATAATAGAGCAGTTATAACTGAAGATTGTAGGGGATGTGGTCGTTGCGTTGAAATTTGCGCCCATAATGCTATTAAGATAAAAATTGAAGATAAAAGCTACCTTACAAAAACGATAGATGAATTAGATAAGATTATTGATGTTACTTAAAATCTCATCAGATTACTATTCTCCAAATGCGTTTCTTAACTTTAACTCATCTATTCTGGTTCTTTGTTTTAGCGCGGATACTGATTGAACTGTTTCTTTAATTGAATGAAAAACGGGTATGCTAGCAAGTTCTAATGATTCAATAATTAAGGAATATTTAGATACGTACGGAATAAAACACACAACTGGTTTTCTTTTGCTTGCTATAATATTCGCAATTCTCCTCCCAATTTGAAACGAAATATTGGGTGGATATGGGAGTAATAATAAAATAATACACTCAATTCTCTTAATATCAGATAAATATCGGATGACGTCTTCAATATCCGTATCTAATACAGAGCCAGTTAAATCTATTGGATTATTAAAGGATGCTATTTCAGCTGCAACCGGGTTCATTAGAGCTTTTAAATCTCTCTTTTCTTTCTGAGAAAATCGTACGGCGTTCAGTCCATATGTTTTTAACATATCAGAAGCCAATACAGCATGACCTCCAGAGACAGACACTATTGCTACATCACCCTTAATTATTACATTATCCCCGAAAGGATTTCTTCGATTGGACAATACATCATATGTTTTTAAACATGTTAATAATTCTCTCTCTGAGTGTGGCTGAATAATATAATGCTGTCTTAGGGCATCATATATAATTTTGTAATCTCCTGCCAAACTTGCTGTGTGTGATTGAGTTGCAACTTTTCCTTCTCTTGTTTTTCCTCCAAAATATACAATAACAGTGTCTTCTGATTCTTTTGCTAATTGTAAAAATTTTCTTGCCTTTCCCTCTTTAAAACCTTCTAAATAAAAAGCAATGTTTGTTGTTTCTTGATCTATTTTACTAAAGTATTCTAATAATAATACTTCGTCCACAACAGCTCGGTTACCAATAGAAACAGCTGTAGACACCCCAATATTCCTCTCGTTGAATTTTACGAAGAATTGGTCAACAAGTACCCCTCCTGATTGACTAATTAATGCTACAGATCCTTTAGGAGGTCTTGTAATTCGTTCGGTAGGCAAAAAAATAGTATCTACTAGAGGGGGAGCATATACTCCTAGACAGTTTGGACCAAGTACGGCTATATCATTATCAATCGAAATCTTTTGAAGCTTTTCTTGTCGTTTTTTACCCTTTCCTCCGATTTCTGCAAAACCGCCTCCAATGATTACACTTGCGGCTATTCCTAAATCACCACACTCTTGTATGTATTTCAATGTATCATCTGGACCTACGGCAATTGTTAAGAGATCAGGAACTTCTGGTAGATTATCTAATCTATCATATAATTGGATTCCTTCAATTTCTCCCCCACTAGGATATATTCCGTAGACATTTACTTTCATCTCAAATTCATTTTTCAGTAACACTATTCTTCCAGGACTAAGAGGATTTTTTTTTGAAATGCCCACAACAGCCATGCTTTTGGGCTTAAATAGTTTTTCTAAATCCATTTTTTAAAAAATTCATTAATGGGTAAAGTGAATGTATAATAGTTAAGGAAGTAATTCATATTTATTTTACCCTAATTCATTTTATCAATATAAAAAGAGATTAAATTGAAAAATTATTAAATTATAAAAAAAATATTAAGGATTAATTTTTAGCAATGTCTCTAAAAATATTGACAAAGGCATTGAAATCCTTATTAATAAAGTAGATATCAAAAGGATTGCGTTCTTTTAAAACCAGCATATAATGAGTTATTTCTGCGTTTTGAAGTATTATTGGTTTAAATAAGAAATACCTCCCAGATCTCCTCACAATCATTTGATCATCTTGTTTGTCTAATGCCATTTCCTCAAAAACGTCATTCAGAGTGAGAAAATACGCAATTGTACTACTTAATAATTTTTTCGATTCATTATCACTAAACCATGAACCCATAATAATAGAATTTTTATCAATAATGATCATTCCATCGCAATCCAACTTTTTCGCAAATTCTCCAATCGTTTTTTGAATCAAGTCTGATTTCGGAAATAGCTCTAACAAAATCTGAGACATAGCACTTATAATTGTGTAGGGATCATATATCGATGTGGCGTAAAATTGAATTTTTTCATAATTCACAGTTTCCAATATCTCTTTCTGCAGATCATTAATCTGATTTTGGATTTTCATTTCAACGGATTGGACTATTTTTGGGTCACATTTATGAAAAAACACATTGATATGGGGTTCAATGTTTAATTCTTTAAATTTATCAATTACATCATAAAAATAGCTTAATGATTCAAGCAAACGAGACTCATCTAATATATCTATTACATATATTGCAATTTCTGTATCAGCAAAATATTTGCTAGGATTTTTTAAATAAGAAATAAGATAACTTTTTTGACCCCCTAAATCCCACTCACTTATATCTCTCCCTAATAGTTTAAAGGAAGTTCTTTGAGTTCCTCTAGTCGGTTCTATTACAGCTATTTTTGAAAATTCCCTATGTAGAGCTAAGATAATACTTGTCTTACCTGCCCCGTCTAGACCTGTAAATAAAATCTTATGGGTTTTTTCTTTAGGTTCATCTTCTTTTTCATAAAATAGTAAAGAATCATCCAGTTCATCTTCACCTTGAAGTTAGTAAATTTCTATCGTGCTAGTAATAATACGGATAATGTAAATGCATAATTAATTCCGCCAAGAATTAAATGGATAATTTGGTATTTAAATCTATGGTGATATTTAATGCTATTGTTTTAATAATTAAGCGAGTAATGTGGTTGATAAACAGTGAAAGTAGAATTAAATCTTTATTAGTAATGAAGAGGATATATTAGTAATTTAATAATTTTTTACTTCTTAAAAATGAAAGAAAAAAAAAATGTTAAGAATGAAGAATATTCTTTTAAAAGAGCTGCTAGTTATGCAACAGGACAGATTGCAGATCAAGGAGCTTACCAAACATTTACGTTTTTAGTATTTACATTTTATTACACTGTGGTTCAAATTAATATTACCCTCATTACAATAGGATTCATTATTTGGGCTATATGGAACAGTTTTAACGATCCTATCCTTGGATTTTTATCAGATAGAACACACACTAAATTTGGGCGTCGTTTACCGTACATAATGGTAGCTATAATACCATTGGGTCTCGTGTTGTTTTTTTTATTTACACCATCTCTCTTTATAGGTGCTACTGATGAAATCGGTAATTTTATTTATTTTATAGTTATCATAATATTATTTGAACTCTTTTATACAATGTTTAGCCTTAACGCTACTTCATTGTTCCCGGAAACGTTCATATCTAAGGATGAAAGAACAAGGGCCAATAATGTACGCCAGGTTTTTCTTATTTTAGGTTTAATAGTTGCATTTGTATTGCCTGCTCTATTTATCAGTGATTATACTCCAGATTCGTTAGATCCCGTTGCAATTGCTAAAGCTAAAGGGGAATATCAACTATTTGGTATTATTGTTGCTGGAATTGTTGTCGTAATAGGAATAATTTTCATAGTGTTTACCCCAAAAGAAAAAAAAGAGTTTAAAGAGGATTACAAAATAGCACCAGGCTTCCTTAAATCAATTAAGATGTGTTTGAAAAGTAAATCATTCATGTGGTACATTCCTGCTGAAATTGCAAATTGGTTTGTGTATGGAATCCTGCCAACATTAATACCTCTTTATGCAAGAGCTGTATTAAATATAACAAATACTTTAATAATATCTTCTCTTATGGGTGCTGCTTTTGTTTCTTCTGTAATATTCATCACTTTTGTATGGAGGCCTATAGTTAGGAGGATTGGAAATAGGAAATCATGGATGATCTCCATGACGTGCTGGATCGTCACTTTATTTCCGTTGATGTTTCTTGGGCCAGGAATGGAAGTAATTGCCATAATAGTGTTCTTTTTTATTGGCCTTGGATTATCAGGGTCATTTTACATCATCGATTTAATAGTTGCTGATATCATAGATGAAGAAGAGGTTAAAACAGGGACACGGAGAGAGGCAGGTTATTATGGTGTGAATGCCTTCTTCCTACGATTGGCAATTATAGTCGTTTTCCTAAGCATTGGACCGATGTTTATCATTTCTGATTATGTGACTTTCACTTTACCAGTATCAACCGAATTTCAAATGACCTTACGTATTTTAATGTTTGTTTATCCTGCTGTGGCATTATTGATCGCGATATTATCAATCTATAAGTATCCATTACATGGTGAAAAGTTAAGACAAGTAAAAGAAGAATTACAGAAAATTCATGAAGAAAAAAAATCTAAAATAGTATAAATTTATTCATTTTTTAATTTTTTTTAATTTTAAAATCCCAAGTTTGATTTTTGAAAGAATGTCTTCAATTTCTTGTTTTTGTACT
>JBHLRJ010000143.1:0-9846 GCA_048882645.1 Candidatus Thorarchaeota archaeon | reverse complement strand
TCTATTGTAGTTAGTACTAACCACATATTTTTTCTTACTAGTTTTCGCACTTCTTCCTTTAAATTTTTCAAAATCTTTATATTAGATTTAATTTAGTTTGATGAATAAAAAAAGGAATTAAATAATTTATTAATTTTTAACGATTTCGGAAGTAAACAACTAAATTGAGGACTAAAATTACTAAAAAGATTGAATTGTATAAAAAAAAAGTACTTTTTATGTATAATTTCAGAAAAAAGAATGAATAGTAGTAACTTCAAAAAAAGGTCATCTCAAATGAAAAAAAGTAACATCTATAAACTAATCATTTCAAGTAGTAGCTTGGTAGGTTTCCTATGGGTGTACATTATATATGCCATAAATATTTCTGTTATAAGCCAAGCTGTTGTTGAACTTGATGGAGTCAGCCTAGTTATTATAATAATCCTAATTAGGATTGTAATCTTATTAGGGAGTACCATTTATATGTATTATAAATGGTTTAGACAAGAAGAACAGTATATTTCGGATATTCCTTTTTTATTTGCTACATTTTTTCTTTTATTAACTTTCGGTAAGTCAATTGATCTCTTTTTTGACCTGACATTTACCTACTTTAGTGAAGCATTAAACTTGTTTGTAATAAAGGTTCGTTTCTTTATTATTATTTTTACAGTTTTTTCTCTGATTTACTTGAGCCTTAAAATGATCCTTTATTGGCTTTCACTCAAAAATAAATTTAAAAAACTTAAAGACGAGGATTATCAAAATAAAACAAATCTAGCGATTCTTGGCATAATTATCGTTATTGAAAGTATAGCTATCATTATCACTCCAGATACTGATACTATAAGTGTGGTATTACCTGCAGTAGTTATTCCTTCTCTAATTGTAATAATTTGGTTGTTCGCATTTGCTCATAAAAATAAACGTCTTTCACAGGTGAACTCTTTCGTTTTAATGATTGGATTTGGATTATATCTCATATCACAAATTATAAGACCTATACTTTTACAAATATTTGGTGAAGTTGCAACCTATCTAAATATAGCAGAAATCATTGATTTGGTTATTTTTGCAGTTATTTTCATAGGATTTTATCTGGAAGCTAATTATGGCAGTGTATAGAAATCGTAGGGTCATTAAATAAATTTTAAATTCAATTTTTTCAAAATTTTATTAGTTTAGGTAAGAAGTAGACGACTCATTACTAAAAGAAAATTTATTTTAGAAACCGATATGCAAATAGGGTATATACCTTTATTGAATTGAAGAAATCTTGGATCTCGATAGATTCATCGATGGTATGTGCTTGTTCATAACTCCCTGGTCCAAACAAAATCGTCTCTCCACATAAACCATTATTACGAAAATATTCAGCATCCGAACTTGCCGGAAATATAAAATAAATTGGATTCTGATTATAACACTCCTTTACTACATTGTAAAATTCATTCAGCTTTGAAGAAGTATCCCAGTTCTTAAAATATGATGCTTGTGTGTAGTGATGAATTTCTAATGAGATATAAATCTCCTCACTTACATCATTTTTACTCTCTTTTACAGGATAACCTAAATCCTCTATTAATTTCTGTAGTGCATCTAAGACAAATTTGGGTGTTTGGGTAGGAAATATTCTAAAATTGATTATTGCTTCACATTTATCTGGAATAACATTTTCTTTTATGCCTGAATGCAACATCGTAAAGGTTTTTGTTATATGGGTAACCGAATATAATAGATTTTTAATATTAGGATTTTCATTAACAAAATTCTCATAATCCTTTTTACTGGAAAAGTTTAGACTAATCATATCCTCTAATTTCTTTAAAGAAATTGGGGGATCGTATTCTGCAATATATTCATCAATTCTATTCAAATTCTGAATTATTTCACCCATGATATCTATCGGATTTTTACCTAAAAATGGTAAAGATGCATGTGATGAAATCCCATAGATTGTTATTTTAATTTGGAGATGTCCCTTTTCCCCTACCATTATTGCTTTTGGGAGTGGATTGAATCCCGTATACTCTCCTACAACTACGAAATCACATTTTAAATCTTTTAACTTATTCTCAACACACCATTTTGTCCCCAGAAATCCCCCAGTTTCCTCATCACTAACTGCATTAAAGATTAAATTTCCTGAAAGCTTCACATTTAACTGTTTTAAAACTTTAAGGGCAATAGTCATTGCGGCTAATCCCCCTTTCATATCTGTACTTCCTCTTCCTAACATTCTCGAGCCTATTCGCTTACCAGAAAAAGGGGAGATCTCCCATTCACTTTCAGAACCAACTGGAACTGTATCCATATGTCCATTATATAATAGGTTTTTTCCGTCGATGTTATCATTTAAAAAAGCAATTAAGTTACCACGCTTTTGATTAAAAGAAAAAATTTTACTCTCAATATTTACCTGTTTTAAATATCCTTGAATTTTTAATGCAACCTCTTTTTCATTTCCAGGAGGATTACATGAATTTGATATTATTAACTCACTAAAAAAATCCAGATATTCCTCTTTATTTCTCTCAATTTCATTTAATAACACAGATTCAGGCAAAACCACTATGATCACTGCTCCTATTATTTTTAAATGTAATATATTTAAGAATAAATTTGACAAAAAGATATCTAATAAAGAAAAAATGTGATTTGGTTTTGATGAAATATAATTACTTTAAGCTATTGTTTGCTTGATAAATTTATTTTTCTCTAGAAACCATGAGTCTATAAAAAACGTTTGTTTTTTATTCTTTTCAGAGGTATATTGAGACTTTATAATTGATTTAGGTACCCAAACCTCATCACCTGTATCGGTTGATATGAGAATAGCTTTCTCTGTTTCGCCAACAATCATCCCTTCCATCTTTTTGATGTTTTCACTCAAATTCATTTCTTCTTGAATAGTAAGCCCATCCCCTTCATTATTACTTTGAGATGCAATCTTATGATTGTCTTGGGCATAAAAACTAGGAGGGGCTTTATTGACAACAAAACTTGTAGAAAATTCTATTTTCTCTAACAAAATATGATTTAGCAATAGCTTTAAAATCTCTATTTGGGCGAAGCTAAGCATCTTTGGATACTCTCCTACATTAATCCATAACTTCTTATCTCCTTCCCAATTAATAGAAATTGGTGTTTTTTCTTCCTTAAAACTATGGACTGTTGACCATGATTTGATGTTTTTATTCAATACCTCAAGAATCATAATCATCTCTTCTAATCCACACTTTATAGTTTTTCCTTCCCCACTTGACAACCTCTCCCAAGAACTATCTTCTTTCTTTTTAAGAAACTTGAAGAAGATAAATGGTTCAGATTTGGAAGAACTCTGGATGATCATTCCTGTACTTTGCCCAAAAAAACTCTGACTATGAGAATCTACCATTTTTCTTAACACTTAAATTAAATTTATGATCATATTTTTTTCAAACTATTTAAAGAAAAAGAGGAATTTGATTTTTTGAATTAAAACAGGATTTTCTTATTTTTCTAAAATTGAAAAATTTCCATTCTCTCACCATTTATATCATTGAATTTCTCTTATATTTAAGAACCTTACTTACCAAAAAGGAGTAAAAATATATTATGGGATTTTGCTGTATTTGTGGGAAGACCATAAATCAAAAAGAACTACAGCAAAACTGTTTATTACGAATTCGAGATTTTTTAATTGGAAAATTCCATGCTGAAGCGACTTTCTATTATCATACAAGATGTGTTTCAAAAATATTAAAACAAGAAATTGTACTTAACAATTAATTAAATTATGAAAAGTAGAAATAGTATTAACTATAAAATCAAGAATTACTTGATTCCTCAAGTTGAAACCAAATCAGAATCATTTGCTCACAAGGTAATAAAACAATTATTCTACAAGAAAATCTTAGAAAACAATACAAATCTAGTTGAAGTATCTCTAGAAAAACACTTTGCCTCACGTCGAGCAGATGTGTATTTTAAATTTACCACGGGACAAGAAGTGGTAGTTGAAATTCAAAATTCCCCCATAACGTCAAGAGAAATTACTACTCGAACAAAAGATTACAATAATCGAGGAATTTATGTCCTTTGGGTCCTCTATGGTGATGGGAAATGTGTAGGCTCACCTAAAAACCCAGAAAAACGTAAGAATTTAAAAATATCCCCTGCTGAAATGCGTTTGCACCAACTTTATAGAGGAAGAGTTTATTACGTGAACCTCAAATATCAAGAAGAAAAAATGAAAGCAACTTTACCCTTTGCCCTCCATTTTTCTTATTCTGACAAAATTAGCCCTATCTTATTTAAAAAGGGATTTGATTCATTTTTTATTAGAAATACTAATGCAACCTATATTCCAAATTGGAATCTTTTATGCACAACTTATGGGAATTATAAAGTTGCTCGGTTTTATGACCGAAGTTTAAATAATACCGTAATGGGAATTTTGAGAGATTTTTCCATACGAAATAATATTTTCTGTGATAAAGGTTTTCGAAAATCCAAGAAAACAAAAAAATCCTTTAAATTAGTGTATAATTTATTTCAAGACGAATTTAGTAAATCTACTCTTATTTATGCTCTATTAAGACTAAGGGCTGACAAAAAATTATATTTGAACGAGAAAGCCTTGAGAAAGCATGAAAAGAAACTTAAGCGGAGACTAACGTCTAATTTCAATAAAAATTAAAATTAGATTGAGTTAATTAACCTCTCTTTTTTACTTTAGAACTGTCCTATTTATCTTTCGCTTTATTCAACCAACCACAGAAATTAATTTATTTTTATAATATTTACTTAAAATTAATCGTAAAATATCCTCGAAGCATTCCAGAATCCCCTCTCCATGGAGGGCACTCGTATATCTTGATTCTATGTTTCTATATCTTTTTACCTTAATTTCTTCTAAAAAGACTTCTGTGTTAAATTTCAACTCTAAAGCTAAATCTTGTTTATTAAAAGCGAGTAAAATTGGAATTTCTTCAATGTATCCACTAATGTATGATATCAACTCCTTCCAGGAAATTAGGTTCCTATCATGCACGTCTTTTTGAGAATCTAATACAAATATTATCCCATCTACTGCACGTAAAGTAGTTAACCTGGTTATTAAGTAGAAATCTTGACCTGTAGTAGAATATAAATGTATTTTAAGTCTCCAATCCTGATTTTGAAAAGACACAATCCCATAATCAAAAAATAATGTTCTACCAATGGTGCTCTCAATGCTACATATCTCCGCTTCCTTACCAAAAGAAGAAAACAAAGTCTTAATGGAGGTCGTCTTACCCGAAAAAGCTGGTCCAAAATATACAATTTTTATACATATTGTCCTATCGATATGATCAATAATCATACTTTAGAGTTTATAACTAGACATTTAAAAGGCAATTTTTTATCGTAGAAGACATAAAGTGATAAAAAAATGGTAGAGTATAAAACTCAATTTTATCTTATTAGGAAATTTAATCCAAAGAATTCAACTCTCATAAAGTGGCGATCCTGCTTTCATAAAGCGGTTCATGTGACGCATTGAAGCTACTTTCTTTCCAGTGTCTTTTTCTTCCAAATATGTATCCATCCAGAAGTACTCTGTTTTACGGCTTACACCAACACAAACCATCTTTCCTTTTGTGATATATGGTTTTCCAACCATAACTGGTCCAGCAATATTTTTTATTTCAGTAGCCCCATAAAAAGGTACTGCTTTTGATCTAGTGGCATCTAATTGATCAGATCCTAAAGACATAGCACCAAACATCGCTGTTGGGGATAAAATTGAATTTCCCCAAGGTGATTCTCCTTTATAATAATCTAGATGATCAGTTATAGCCCTTAAACCCTTTTCTGCTTCCTCTTGAGTAATTAAAATCTCTCGAGATTTCAGTTCATCTCCAGGTTTGTTTCCTGCTAAAATTCGCAACTCATTCTCTGGACAATTTTTTAATTCTAGGGCTTGTAAATAGGACAATTCTTCTGGATTACCTAATGCCATCGTGCCTGAAGCAACTACTTTGCCATCACGCATCTCAACCTTTGCCTCAACTTGAACATCTGTAGCTCCCTCTGGTGGCATCTTAACGACAGCTCTTACTTCCTCTCTATCTGTTGTAGCAAATGTATAATAAATACTTAATGAGCCATTTTCAAACCATTTATCCCCAAACATCTTGAGGGCTAAAGGTGCAAATAAACTTAAGTGGATTGTTCCTGGTATTGTACCTCCGCGCATACCAACTTTTTTCGCAACAGCATCATCATGAATCGATGTGGTTAATTCTCTCCATAGGTTTTCTGGTGCTCTCCACCCACCATACATCCATCCTTCCTTAATTGTTATATCATCTTTCATGTGAATCATCTCCTCAAACAATGAAAAATATAGTAAAAAGTTTTTGGAAAAATTAGTTAAAAAGAAAAAATAATTATTCACTCATATTATCAATAATTGCCCGCCCTACGAATTTTCCCTGCTCTAATTCCTCAAATACTTGATTTAGTTCAGAAAGATTCGCGACTTTACCTACATGAGTTTTAACTTTACCTTCAGCCGATAACTGGACTAACTCTCTCATTTCTTCTACAGTCCCCACTAATGAACCAGCTAAATGGTAACCTCTTAATATGAATTGAAACGGATTTATTGGCAACACTCCCTCCTTAAAAGCAGGTAAACCTACGATAATACATACTCCCCCTACTTTAATTAAATTCATCCCAAGCTCAAATCCCGCCATTTTTGAGGCAAATACGATACTTGAATCAACACCACCAAACGTTTTATCCACAAATCTTTTCACTTCATTGGTATCGAGGGCATAATCAGCACCTAGTTCCTCAACAAAAGATAATTTCTCAGATCCTATATCTACTCCAATAACTTTATACCCAAATGCTTTTGCTATCTGGACAGCATAATGACCAAGGCCTCCCGCAGCACCAATAACGGCTATTGGTTTACCTATTTGTATTCCAAACCCACCAAGTTTTTTGATCGCGCTATATGCTGTTAAACCTGCACAAGCTAATGGAACTTCTGTATCACTTACTTCTTCGGGCAATCTTACTAATGCCTTTGCCCAGATAGAAATATACTCAGAAAAAGTTCCTATAAGATTCCTACGCTGTGCACAAAGCATAGGTTTTCCAGCAAGGCAATATTCACATGCCCCACACCAGTATGCTCCTGCCGTTCCACCAAGTCCTAATATAACTCTATCACCTTGCTTAATATATTTCTCCGCACCGTTTCCTAATTCTTCAACTATTCCTATAGCCTCATGTCCCAGAGGAAAAGGTGGTTGGATTACAGGCCAGTCCCCATTATAAAGATGTAGGTCCGAATGACAAACCCCTGCACTAGAAATTTTAACTAGTGCTTCTTCATGTCCGGGAGTTGGTTTAGGTCTATCTTGAATACTTATATTACCAATTTTATCAACTATTGCAGTTCGCATTTTAAGATTCCTAATCTCGTTTTGTAATTATAATAGAATTAGAATACTTCATTAAGTTCTTTTTCTCATTAAAATTTGATGAAAAAATAAAAGATAATTACTCCATTAACAATTGATCTCTCATTATATTACTTCTTGTAGATTCTTTAGGGGTATTTTTTAATGATTCTATTTTTATAATATTATGAAAATTGCAAATGAGTTATTATATCCCGCTCCTTTCTAGCTATTATAACGATTTCATTAAGTACTTTATTATATAATCCAATCATTTACACACCCAGTCAACTTTACTTTTCCGATTTCTGCCCTTACAATTGTACCCTCAAGCCATCGAGAGTACACAGGAACCCAATACTTATGAGCAGTGTGAATTTTGCCTTCAAGAGAGGAATAATCATCAAGTTTAATGTTAATATTTCTTACTTCCGAAGGAGGATCAATTTTAATTTTATTTATTTTGACTCGTTTGGATGATTTGACTATAAATCCTGAATCATTAGGTTCTGTAGCAGTACCAATTAGAGAAAGCTCTTTTCCCCGAAGAGATAGGTAAGTGAATCGTGTTTTCCATCTTGGTGCTATTTGATGCTGTTCATGCCAATGTCCATAACCATCAAATTTAGTATGATTATCATCAATGTTGACTACAATTTTCGCAGTACTTAACCACTCTGTTCGATATCTATTCATCTTCCATGGCTTATATTTAGGCTTAAAATCCCCTTCAATTTGTATTTTGTGAGGTCCTGGATTTTGTGGATTTTTCGATCCTTTATGACCTCTAACATTAACCGTAATATGAGCCCCAATAGGTGAGTCCCGAGGGCCATTACGGCGGAAAATGGCTTCTTCTTGGCCTGATTGTCTATAAATAATGTCAGGTTCCTCGACAAGACTAATATTTTTGCTAGATGGGAGGTAATTATTATTATATCCATATGTACCTTGGGTTAAAAAGCAGTAAATCCAAAGCCAAGATATAGATTGTTCAGGATAACGACATAATCTTACTATTACTGCATTCCTCCCGTTTGGGCTAACACAATCAGCATACACGGATTCACTCAAAATCTGTTCATCCGCTATTAAATCTATCCGAGGATTTTTAACCATATTCAATCTCAGAATTAATATTAATAGGAATCTTCTACTTATACCATAATAATATTTTAATTAAAAATTTCATTATTAGAAGATTTATCACAATTCTCCCTAAATTCTCTCAAAAGTAATAAGAATGTAAGAAAGATAAAAAAAAAATTTAATTGTTATTTTTATTAAAATTTTGTTCTTCTTTTTTTAATGAGAATAGCTGTTATTCCAAATGCTATACCCAATAGGATTATTATATTATATCCAGGGATTTCCTGAGGCGGTTCCTCTGGGTGTTGAACGGTGATGTGCACATTATTTGATAGAGTATCACCTTCTTTATTATGAGCAACAACAACAAAATAATATTCTCCATCAGTCAATCCAGAAACTGGGAATGGAGACGTAGCAACTTGATAACTTAGCAAAGTAAGACTTCCATCAATAACACTAATAGGGTTATCACTCCTGTAAACCGAATAATTATTCGCGTCAGAAGAACTTGTCCAAAGTAAATCAAAAGTGCCATCTGTATCTGGAGCGTCTGCATTGGATGATAAAGTAAAAGGTCCTGGAAGTGGCAAGGATACAACTACTTTAATACAATTGGATAGCCTATCACCAAATTTATTATGGGCAACCACAATAAAGTAATAGGATCCAGTTTTATAACCACTTCTTGGAATAGATAGAGTTGTAATTTCACTAGCTAAACTTGTTAAGCTTCCATTTATTGCATTAATAAATTTATCATACTCAAATACTGAATAATTATCGGCATCTGCAGCAGACCACGTTAGATCAAATATACCGTCGATATCTGGTGTATCTGCATTCGAGGTTAATACACACGAGCTGGGGGGTTTAAATGGCCAGTTACACTGGTAAAAGTATACCATCCCACGGGGATCTGGTCGAAATCCTGTTAAATTAATATGATAAGCATAATATATTACCTGACTAAAAAGGGGAGCATGTGGATATTTCCATTTATGATCAGGGGTGGTTACATCAAAAAGATATGATTGAATGTGCTTATAGATTGATTGCTTTATAGTAGCATTAGTCATTTGAAGCGATAAATCAAGCAGCGATTCTAAATAAGGATCGTTTACACGAGCAAAGTTAAATTGAGATTCATTATGTAATAAATGATAAATCATATTATACCCATCAAGCAAATCTGGACACCATCCTATATAGGATATCTCCATATCCCATGGGTGATTCTCGCCAGTTTCCAAATATTCACTCCATGTTCTAATTGTTTCTAAGGTAGTTACTCCTATTAATTGAAAATTTTGGGTAATCAACAAGTTCA
>JBHLRJ010000142.1:0-10115 GCA_048882645.1 Candidatus Thorarchaeota archaeon | reverse complement strand
AAATAGTCGTAATCGTCTAAAGGAACAATTAAAATTAAACAATCCATTTTTACCCCAGGGAAATCCAATAACAACGCGTCAATGGATATTTGGACTCCTTAAACAAGTCTCATTTAAAGATAGGTTACACCTTATTGGCAAAATCATTCCTTCAATAATCAAATATAAATTTACGAGAAAAAAGATGTCCAATTTATAGTTTTTTCATCACTGCTATACACTAAAAGTTGCAATTCTCTACTAAAATAAAACTTTAAATGGGATTTAAAATATCTTTGGCTGTTGCAGATCCATATATCTCTTTAGTTAATTTTTTAATACCCTTTATTCCAATCGGCTCCTCAATAAGGCGATTTGATTCCCAGATTTTTATGTAGTTAAATTCTTCCTTAATCTCTTTGATAAATTTTAGCTGGTTTTCTCGTAGGCTATTACAAAATTCACATTTTTTGGATTGAGGAGTAATCATATTGATATGAACAGCATCTAGGTTAATATATTTTCTTGTTAAATCTCTTGCTCTTTTAATTTCTTCAAAACTAGGTTTTTCTGCTATTGTGACAAGCCTTAATGAACCTATATTGTGTATTAATTCTGTTATTCTTTCTCCACGTTGTTCGAGATCTACTAGCATTTTAAAAATTTCCTGACCCAGCTCTCTTCTTTTTTGATAGTCATCAAACGGTTTTATTATATTTCGAAACATTTTAGAAAATTTTCTAACAGCTCCTTTAATTGAATTATAGAAATTTAACGAGTATTTTAACACGACTTTAACCTGATCTTCTGGAATTTCAAATAATGCAACCATATTTCCTGTTGGGGGAAAATCTGCAATGATTATGTCAAATTGTGGAGATTCTTCATCTTCAGCATCTAAAATTTGTTGGAAAAACATTGCATTTTTGAGAGCAAGAGGGATGGAATCGGCAGTAAACGTTGTATCCATAAACTTTTCGATTTGAGGGATTAATCCTATAATTGGCATTTCTTTCATTAAAGCCTTCATTTTAATTATTAGGTCTTTTGTGTATTTCTCAGCATAAATATCAGGATCCGGTTCAATAGCCCAAAGATTATCAGATAAAGGTGTTGTTTTATTTCCAATTTCACAATTAAATAAATCAGAAAGATTATGGGCCATATCAAATGAAATAAGAAGAATTTTTTTATTGGGAAGAAGATCTGATAATGCTACAGCAGTGGCTGCGCTTATAGTACTCTTCCCTACCCCTCCTTTCCCTCCAAGTACTATTATCTTTTCCAACTTAAAGTGTACCTCCTTCTGAGGTTTTAAATTACTTAAGCTTCCATCTATTTATATTGCAAAAATAAATATGACATAAAAAACTAATTAAAATTTTAAAAAATTAGGAAAAAATAAATTGATTCTTTATTTATCTATATTAGAATCATCACAATTAAGATGATTCAGAATTTAAAATCAAAATTATTTAAGTTATTATTTGACTCACATATTACAAGTAAAGAATTCATCAAAGATTATTATCAAATCAAATTATTAATCAATAAAATAAATCAAAAGAATTTAATATTATAAACCGTTCAGTAAATCAAAATTATTGTTTAGACTTATAATAAGAATATAGGAAATAGCACCAAATCAAGCTTAATGAAAATTAATAATATTTTACCATTTGACTAAATATTTAGAGTTATAGAGAAACAAAAGTAGTTCTTTAACGTTTCTAGAAAAGCTATAATCTGCTTCTATATTATAAGTAAACTCCATTATTTTGATTTATTGAAATTAGAAAAAAATCAAAAGTAAAAAAAGGATGTGATAAGGATTACAAATCAATCTGAGTTTACAACTAAATATATTATTGAAGTAAAATTTAAAATAAAAGGTGTTGTTGAGAAATCCGACATCGTTGGAGCAATTTTTGGGCAGACAGAAGGTCTTCTTTTAGATCTTGATTTAAGAGATCTTCAAAAATCTGGTCGTATTGGACGTATTGAAGTTGAAAATGAGTCCAAGGAAGGAGTTTCCGAAGGGATCATTAAGATACCATCTTCTTTAACTAGAAAAGAGACTGCTTTATTAGCTGCCACTGTAGAAACAGTATCTCGTGTTGGCCCATGTGAAGCGGAAATATCGTTAATTGAAATCCGTGATGTGCGTGAAAGAAAACGTAAGAAAATAATACAAAGAGCTGCTGAACTCCTAAAGGAGTGGGATCAAAAGTCGTTAGAACAGAGCGAAATTGAAGAAAAAATTGATACAGATATAAAACTTGGAGAAATAATCTCATGGGGATCAGAAAAGCTTCCTGCTGGACCAGAAATAGATACTAATCCTGAACTCATTATTGTTGAAGGTCGAGCTGATGTTTTAAATTTATTGCGTATTGGAGTTAAAAATAGTATTGCTGTCCAAGGAACTCAAATACCTAAATCAATTGTTGATTTAGCAAAACAGAAAAAAACAGTTACTTGTTTTTTCGATGGCGATCGAGGTGGGACTATAATTTTAAAAGAATTAATGCAATTAATAAAAATTGATTATATTGCTAGAGCTCCCGAAGGATATGAAGTGGAAGAATTAACAAGAAAACAGATGATTAAAGCCTTACAGAATAAAAGACCAGCATCACAAGTGACCGACCTAGACCAATATGAAACAGAAGAAAAAAAATATGAAAGTAAAGAGGAAACTCTTCATAAATTTTTAAAGAAATTAAAAATTAAAAATGATTCTGTAATAATAGAGGCTACAAAAAATATTGAAAAAGGGCATAGTATCGGTTTTAATAAGAGTTTAACTAAATTGTTTGAAATACCTGTTGGTGAAGTATTTGAGAAAATAAGAACATTTAAAGATACACAATATTTAATTATTGATGGAATCTTGACTAAACGGCTTCTTTCACTCTCAATAAATATGAAAATTAAATTTATTGCATGCAAAAATAAAGAAGATGAATTAACTGTACCAGATCATATAAAGATATATTATTTTTAAATATATGCTTCTTTAAGATGCTGAAACTAACCTTTACCAATAGGAATTAAAGAGAAGATAAGTTGTAAAACATAAGAAACAGCTCCTAAAACTACAAGCCCAATCCCACATATTTTAAAAACTAAGAAATAATCTTTTCGCTTTGGTTTATTCGCTACTTTTAAAATCCTTTTTGAGTTTTGGAAGAACAATCCAATTCTTTCATAAATTCCAGGTTTACTTTGCCTATCTCGTTTTGAATACTTATCGTATTTAGGGTAAGTTGACACAATAATTTTAATTAACAAAGTTATTTTAAGTTATCTGCTAGAATTGCTTAAAAATTAAATTTTAATCGATATCAAGAATATTTGAAATAAATATTTCGCGATCAAAAGGCTCTAAATCTTCATAATTCTGCCCTGTTCCCAAAAAAATGATAGGTTTTTTCGTTTCAAAGGAGATTGACAAAGCTGCTCCCCCTTTTGCATCCGCATCAAGTTTAGTTAAAATATTGGCATCAATACCAACGTGTTTGTCAAATTCTCTTGCTTGATAAAGAGCATCATTTGCAGCAAGAGAATCTCCTACAAATACCTTACAATCTGGTTGAGCGACTCTACATATTTTTTGTATTTCAATCATCAAGTTTTTATCTGTGACTTGTCTCCCAGCTGTATCAACTAAAACAATATCGATCTTCTTTGCCTTAGCGTGTTCGATTGCATCATAAGCTACAGAAGCAGGATCAGACTTATATTCATGCTTTATTACTCTAATTCCTACATTATCCATATGATAAGATAATTGTTCGATTGCTGCTGCTCGGAATGTATCTGAAGCTGCCGCTACAATTGAAAATCCATTTTTTTTAAAAAAATGAGCAACTTTAGCCATAGTAGTAGTTTTTCCCGTGCCATTTACTCCAAGAAATATAATAACATAAGGTTGATTTTTTTTTTTCACTTCTTCTAATAAATCAATCCTCTCTTCAGGTGTTAAGATCTCAGTTATAATATCTTTCAAAGTGTCAAAGAGCAATTTTTTAGTTGATGTTAGTCTAGTAATTTGTTGGTCTTTAAAGGAATCACCAATCTGTTTACAAATCTCATCAGCTGTATCAATTGCTACATCATTGCGAATGAGTAAAATTCTTAAATCTTTTAAAGATTCATCTATTTTCTTTTCAGTTAACGATTTTTTTACAAATGTCGAGAACACATTTTTTAACTTTTCAAGCATTTAACTCCCCAACAAAATTAGTAAGATGGAAAAGAATTAATAATATAAACCCAGAACGCTCATTGTTGAAGATATTCCCTTTGAATAAGTTGAGAAGTCTTCTGTAAATTAAGATCAATATTTTGGATTTGGTTTTTTATGAATTCGATTTCTTTATTATGTTGTTCAACCCTCATATCAAGAAGTTCAATTGCTCCGTCTAAATCTTTCTCAATAATGACATCTTGAGTGACTGCAACTAAAACCTTCTCTGAATCTTTCATAGAGACTTTAATGTGTGCTAATCCACCAATAGGCACTAAAATTTCATCATCCACCTTTACTCCTTCTTTTATGTTCTGGATTGTCATTTTAGTGTTTAATATGTTGGCAAGAGAAGCATTAATAATTTCTAACTGGCCTTGGTACATATCTCGTTGTTCCTTTAAATACCTAAAAATTTGTAATTGTTCCTGATAATCTTGAGTAGCTGCCAATTTCATTAACCCTTTAAATTTTAAATTATTCTGACAATTCTCTTATGAGGTAATCTTGAGATTCCTCTAAAGTTATTTCTTTAACTTCTTGAATCGTGATTTGACGTCTTAAAATTCCAATCGATGTAATTTGACTCAAAACTTTTTCAAGAGCATCCTTTTCTTTCAAAGCACGAATTTCTTTACGGAATAAATATTTTTTATGATTCTTTTTATAGTTTCCAATAATTCTATAAATTTTAATCTCTGACAAAGCGATTCATTTTCATGGTGTCAATGCAGTTAGAATGATTAATTTTTCAGAAAATATTAAATTTCGTATTTTGGAAATTACCTTTAGAAATAATATTTAAAATTTATTACCCTTTCATAAATTGCAAGAATTTAATTTAAGTAGGTCAAGAATTTGCTAATTACTCACAATTTTAATATATTTGTAAGACGCATCATTTCTGGACCTGTACATTCGACTCCAAAAATACCACCATTATCGTTTACAATTGCTCCTGAACTTAGATAGGGTACACCTCTATTGACTGTGGATACATCAATTTCTTCCACTTTTAGAATAGAAGATATATAATCTATCTCATCATCGGTAGAAAGAGGATGTACTAAGCACCCTTTATTATTTGTTAGTGAAATTGAACCTGGAAGATAATTATTGGCAAAATCATAGATAACTGTTTCAACATTTAGTATATCTTCTATGGTTTTCTTGTAATCTTTTAATAATGAGCTAACGATTGCTCCTTTATCATTACAAAGGATTAAATTTCCAAAAGCGTTGACAATTGATCTTAAAACGCCTATTTGAGAAGATTTCTGCCCTTCATTTAGAAATTTTTTTAGCTTTTGTAACTCTTCTTCTTTTATTATATAAGGAACGATTATTCCGTACTTATTTGATGCCGTGTACACTCCTATTAAATTGGAACTGTTAATTGTGAGGGGGTGGAAAGGTTCATTAAAAACATTCTTAAATTTTTTAAGCAATGGTTTTAATAATGTTGGGGGATATAGGATATATGAGTTGTTAGCAGCGAGATACACTCCAATTAAACTACGTCCAAAAACTTGAGATCTTAATATTGCCATTTGATATGCTACAAAACTCTGCTATTTCTAATTATTTTTTGGAAAGAAAAAGAATTTATTTTTGAAATTCATCACATGATATTATTATGCTAAATAAACAACACAAAGTCCATCTATATTTTTAGTTACTCTAACTTTTAATTTTCTTGGAGGTTTTTGAATTCCTCGTTGCCAAATACGCTCATTGACTTCTTGGGAAATAACTAACGATTCAGGTTTGAAATGCCGAGTTAAAAATTCTCTTAAATATCGAATCGACTTTTTAGCCCATTTATTTCTAGGTCCTTTTCTCGCTTTCGCAAGAGGGATAATATAAATTCTTTCATCAATAATTTCTTCTTCAGGAGCTTCTTCTTCTTCTATCTCTTCTATAGCTTCAATCTCTTCTTCAAATACTTCACTAATCTCCTCTTCTGAAACCTCATCTAAGCTAAACTCCTCAATTTCTTCAATTTCCTCTTCTGGTTCTAATTCGCTTTCTTCCAATTCTTCTTCTAAATCATCTAAACTAATATCTTTTCCTTTTTTTGCCATTTTAATTAACACTTGTTCTTTTTGAAATTTATTTTTAATCCCGTTTTAATCGTGTATTTCGCCATGTTCTTCTGGAATATGGGCTAGATCGGACTCTATTACCCGTTTTTTGAATTACCCAATTTGGTAGTGCCTTCCCTTGTTTCATTCTTTTTGCTCTTCTTAATTTAGAAGGCAAATCTTTATTCCGAGCCATAATATTTTCACTCTTATAACATTACTTTTTAATATTATATTCTTTTTTTCTATCGGATGATGCTATTTGTTTTAAAAGATTCTTAAATGCCTTGTCTGATAAAGGTATTGCACCTCGTAATCTACCTGCTTGAAATAATTGAATTAATTGTAATTCTATTTGCTCTGCGAATTGGGGTTTAACCATTCGTATGTTTTCTAATCTCTGTCTCCCCTCGGTGCTAAGAATCTTTCTCATTATTAAATATTTTTTTTCTTCATATTCTCTTTGTTGAGCTTCAGCAATTTGTTGCTGTGCTGCTTGTTGCCTTAACTCCTCTAATTTCTTTTTCCTAATATTTTCTAAATCATCGTCTTTACTCAATCTAGTCCCCTAATGAGTGCTGCTTTTGAAATTTTATACTTTATTTCTAAGAAGCTTATATGCCGTTCTTTCTAATAAACTTGTTCCTTCAGATGTAAGTACTCTCCCATCTTTTTCCTTCACTTCCATAAGCTTAGCTTTTTCCAATTGCTGCAGTGCAACTCGTATTATTTTCCCGCTTCCTCTAGAAGAGTGATGCAAACCAGCTCCTCTACGATTTCGTCCACCATAGTACTTGCGAAGTTTATTAACTCCTATCGGTCCGAATTTCTTCACTTTTCTTAACAATGAAGCACACCTAATGTACCAGAAATTTTCAAAGTCAACGGGGGCTAATTCTTTGAAAGATGCGGTTTTCCAAAATTCTGAACCTTCGGGTGGCGAAATATCAGGAAAATCCTTTAATTTTTCTGCAAGGACTTCAATGAGTCTTTCTGGCTGAACGACATATATAGACATGTTAATCTTTAATTCAATAATTCTTTATTTTATATGATACAATTTTAAAGCTAGAATAAATTAAAAATTTTTGTGTTTTTGAGTTCTAGGACAATGGATTACCACAATGAACATAAAAAAGCATTATTATCAAAGCCACATTGTATACTAGGGAAAAAAGGGATCTCAGAAGAGTTTAAAATCCATGTAGTGAATTTATTAAAAAGATACAAGGTAATTAAGATAAAAGCTTTAAAGACTATAGCAACAAAAACAAATATCAAAGAGTTAGCAGAGAAAATCTCATCATTAACTAATTCATGTATATTAGATGTTAGAGGCAGAATTATTATTCTTTCAATACATCCTATTAAACTTTAAAAATCTTTTCTTAATATTGCATATGACAAGAAATACTAAGAATAATAGAAATATTGTAAAAAAAATAGCAAAAATCAGGATGCTTTATTTATTTCAAAAAGCTCACGACATTTTTCCGAAGAATAAAGTTTTAGCTAATAAATACGTTTACATGGCAAGACGATATGCTCAAAGAGCTAAGATTAAAATCCCATATGAATGGAAAAAGCGTGTATGCCATAAATGTAAACAATTCTTGTATCCTGGATTGAATTGTAGAATTCGAATGCATTCACAGAAAAAAAAAGGTTCTCATGTCTCATTAACATGTTTCGAATGTAACAATACTACACGTTATTATATTAAAACTAAAAGAAAAAGAGAAGTAGCATCAGTATAATCATGCCCTTAATCATTATTCTAGTTGAATGTGGGATAGAATTAATACCAAAAGAAATTAGGAACCATTCTGCTGTCAGAAAAAACTTTTCCGCAAATATCTACTCCTCTCAGCTTTTAGATAATGCATTGCATCATACTGCAATGAAAACCCTAGAATCCCAAGAAAAAAGAGGTAGACCAGATATTGCTCATCTCTGCTTACTTAATGCGTTAGGTACCCCTTTGAACAAAACTGGCAATTTAGAACTCTATGTCCATACAATTCATAATAAAATTTTCAAATTTGATTCAGAAATTCGAATAGCAAGAAACTATAATCGATTTAAAGGATTAATGGCAAAGCTTTTAATTGATGATGAGATTATGGTCAATGGTACACAATTAATTTCAAGATACAAAGGAACTTTGGATAATCTCCTCAATAAACTAAAAAATCCAAAAATTTTCCTTCTTTCAAGCAAGGGTAAAGGAATAAATAAACCCCAGGAACTCTTTTTAGATGATATATCTAAGAATAAAGTGGTAATTATTGGCGGTTTTCAGAAAAGTACATTCTCGAAAGAGATTCGAAATTTATCAAATAACTTAATTTCTATTTCACAGTTTTCATTAGATGCATGGATAGTCATAGGTAAAATTATTAACTCCTACGAGTTTTCTCATAATATTATCTAAATTAATTAAAAGCAGAAAAGTTAAAAAAAATTAAACACTTTATCTATTACTGATTTTAATCAAAGGAGTATCAAGCGCTCGTTGTGTAGTGGCTATCATCCAGGACTTCCAATTCTGGGACCCGGGTTCAATTCCCGGCGAGCGCATACATAAAATCTTCTCGCTCTGTCTGTTATATTATCTTTCTGAATTACTCAAATTTGAATTTTTGCTAGATTGTTTACATCTTATTTAATAAAAACAAAAAAAATATATTTACAAAGTTGTATGCAATATTTGAAAAAGCGCCAGCTAAATTTTTTTTTCCATTTCCATATTAGATCACTTTTTTGTTTAACTGGCGTTTTTTCCTTTTTGTAAAGACTAGTTTTTTATAAACTAATACAATAATCTTAAATTCTTAACTTTATTATTGAGAAATTGTAATTTCAGTTAATAATATTCTAAAAATCTCTATTCATTATCTTGTTGACATGGAATTTATAGTTGGTTATGATTTTCAAGAATTTGGATATACTTTAGATGAATTTAGGAAGGAATTTACCATTACCTGTAATACATCGGATAATGCTGAAGTAGAACTTATAAAGGATAATCCCTCACATCTGATAACTTTTATGGAGAATCAAGAGATTCTAGGGTGGGCAATCTGGCATGAATCAAGTTCTACAGAGCACAGAGGAGGTGATCCTAGAAATAATGAAGATACAAAAATTTTAACAAAATTAGCAAACGGGGAAAAGGATATGGAAATCAGTTTTTTGAATTCTTTGAGAAATTTGTATGCGAAAGAGGTTATAATACTATAGTTTACTACACTGATGATCCTGCTGTTATAACAATATGCCATAAACGTGGATATAAAAAAGAATATAATAAAGAAGAAAAATGGTTTACATTTTGTAAAACAATAGATATATTTTAGATCCTTTTAGGATTCAAATAATAATAATATAACCATGGTCAAGTATAGATATAAAGAATTTAAATCAGTAATAAACAAATTAAAATATCCTGATTCTTGGTTTTGGTCGCGCTATACCTTGAATCCTTATTCAGGATGTGCACATGCATGTATTTATTGCGATGCACGTAGTCAACGATATTATTTAAAAGATTTTGAAAATGAAGTTATTATTAAAACCAACTTTGACAAGAAACTTGAGTTAAGGCTTAAAAGAGCTCGAACTCTTTTACCGGATGTAATTGCTCCTGGTGGGGTAAACGATGCGTATCAACCAATTGAAAAGAAGGAGGAACTTACAAGAAAAGTCTTACATATAATAGCAAAGCATAAATATCCCATAAACATAGCCACTAAGTCAAAATTGGTAGTAAGAGATATCGATATTTTAAAGAAAATCGC
>JBHLRJ010000141.1:0-10116 GCA_048882645.1 Candidatus Thorarchaeota archaeon | reverse complement strand
TTTATTTTTTCCTCAGGATTTTGTTTATCTTCCACCATTTTAAATCATTTTAATTTTCTATTTTAGTTAAAATGAAACTTCCTTTTAATATTCTAATTAATACAATTTTAAGTTTTTTTAATTAATTTTATGGCATTATTTGGGCATTTTGACACACATATACCACAGCCAAAACATCTTCTTGAATTAAACTGTAATTCACCATTATTGAGAGGTCTTGCACCAAAATAGCACCATGTTTCACATGTTCCACAATTTATACATTTATCTAAATTAGTTTTAGAAATAAAATCACTCTTAATCATTTGAGGGGAACCAGTTTCAAGAAATTTATTTAGCACCACACAACAACAAGGGCAACAATTACAAACTATATAATAGAATTGGGGATTCGGAAAATAAATTAGTTGATGCACTAAACCTCTCTTATCACATTCTTCTAAAAGTTCTACAATTTCTTCCTTTGAAACTTTTTTGAGGTTTACGGATTTATAAGGGATTTCATATAAAGATTTCGCAAGACCAAAATGAATGCATGAATTTATAGGATTTTCACAGTTCGGTTCCTCATATTTTCTTTGAGTCGATCTACAATAACATTCTCCAATTCCTACTACTTTTGAACGCTGTAGTAATTCTAAAATTTCTTGGGAAGGGATAAATTTTGCATCAAGCGAAATATTTTTATTTAAAGGTATTACTTTTCCACCCCACCGGCCCCTTAAAACATGCTTATTAACGAATCCCATTGTATAAACATTAAATTTTTTATCAATTTTTCGAAATGATTCAACTATGAAAAATTCAAGAGCCCCAATAAAACTTGAAAGAGCCTTACCCAGTGGTGGTATTGCTTTTAGTATTTTATCTAGCCTAGATTCGAATTTTCTGTAAGGAAAAACTTTCAAAGTTATTTAATGATAATTATGTGAATTTAACTTGTATAACAAAACACAATTTAAAATCTTATGGAAGCTATAAATTAATATAAACTGAATTAAAAGTTTTAAAAAAATTAAACTAAACGAAATTTGCGGGAATTGCCAAGTCTGGTAAAGGCGCTGGACTCAGAATTCAGTCTCGAAGGAGTTCGGGAGTTCAAATCTCCCTTCCCGCATTACTTATATTCACATAATAAAATGAAGATTTAAAATTTGAATCTTAATTTGTTTAGACAAAAGAATAATATAGGAAAGTAATTATATAATAATATACAATAAATACAAAATAACCAAAATCATGTCAGAAGAACCCCCAATTGATGAAGAAAGAGAGAAACTCATTGTTTTTCAGTATAATGATGAATTAAGCGAATATCAAGAATTAGAAATTGAAGGTGACATAAACGTAGTTGATCTTTTAGATCCTGATTTTATTTTACTCTTTGTAGATCCAAAGCGGTATAGAGTATGGATATGGCATGGGAGCAACACCACGACACGGATGAAATTTATTGCTGCTAAATTAGCTCCAAGCATAAGAGATCGGTATGGTATTGGATTTAAAATTTCAGCCGTAGATGAAGCCAACGAAACATCAGGTTTTAACATAATGTCAGGAGTTGAAAAGGAAGTTGATTTTTCTGATATTCAAAAAGGTCCTGCATATGAGGGAACTGAGGAAGATTTAGAATTACTTGAAACTCTGTCACGAGAAAAAATTTTACTATTATTAGAGAAAACTGATGTACCAGAAGGATACGAAAGAAAGATGGTAATAGTCAAGAATCAAATATATGGATATCGGGAATACGATAGTGTTTACTTAGATTCGGTGATAAGGGAAAAACGACTTTTTCCTTTGACAGAAGAAGTCGAGGATGGGACTTATCTGGCAGAAAAATATGTTCCAAGGATGCTTTTTTCTTATAACAATGTAGTATTAACAGAATTATTACAAAAAACTGACAATTAAAAGAATGAGTCGTCCCAAATATAGAACATCTAGGCAATCACGAATTAAAGTGGGTAAAAAAAGGAAAAAAACCCATAGAAACGGCTTAATAATAATGGTTATAATGGTTCTTAGTGCTATTGTAACCATAATATTAGTTGGGTTTGCCTTAACTTAACACATGCGTAGATAAGTAAATAAATAACTATTAAATCTAATACTAAATACCTAAATTATCAAATTAAAAAAATTTGAATAATTTTGAAAGTAAAAAAAGTAGACTATGCTTTCTTTATTTTATTGGTCATAATTACAATACTTTCTATTGACTTGTTTATTAATCCTTCTCATAGTGTATTAATTGAAAACATTTCAAAATACCCTTCTTTTCAAAATCTGGGGACCGGACTTCTTATAACATTCTGGGTTTGTTTAATCGGGAATTTACTTCCAGTTCCAACACCTTATACTTTTGTGGTATGCTACTCTTCTCTTCCTTTTTTACAAATGAATCCTTTCATACCTCTTTTAGTCGGATTTATAGCTTCTTTAGGCTGTTTGGTTGGAGAAATGGGAGGTTATGTTGTGGGAAGAGGCGCATCCAAGATAATTTCTGATGTCAGAAGAGAAAATTTAAAAAAATATCAGCAATACTTAGTTGATCATCCAAAGATAGCTCCTATACTAATTTTTCTCTTTGGATTAACTCCTTTAAATGATGATTTGCTAATCATACCTTTAGGATTGATTAACTATGATGTTAAGAAGACTATTTTTTATATGTGGTTAGGTAAATTCAGTTTAATGCTTATTTTTGCTTATAATTTACTGAATCTGTGTTCGTTTATTGGTGGAGAAAATTGGCTTATTAGTATAATTTCACTTTACATTATCGTGATTTTAGTTTACCTGATGCTGAGAGTAGATTTAATGAAATTGTTAAAAATGAGAAGTGAAAAAGAAATAAAAAATCAATAAAATACGATATTTTATTTTTCTTTATCTGATTTAACCTCTACATGTTCAATTGTAACACTATCTGCTGTTATTCCTTCAATTTCTTTATATAAATCTATGGATCTTGCTTCAATATCCTTAATCATAGAGAGTAGTTTTATTTCAGTATCATGATTAGTCTCTGGGGGAATCTGATTTTGTAATATCTCATTCACTCGATCTCTTGCTCGTTCAATTATATCTTTAGAACCTTTTTTCCTCCACGAGGATCTTCGATTACGATCTATCAATTTTGGAATGTACAATTCTTTTTTCATGTATATCCGCGTGTGTTGTTCACTTAAATAAGTGACTCCTTTTTTAGGGCTTGTAGCAACCTTCTTAATTACTTCAAGTCCAAGTGTGTCATCATTGACTTCAATTCCGTCCATTGCCCTCAAGCAAATGCTCGCTAACTCGTCATCTATCACCAATAATTCTAAAGCTTCAACTAAGGTTGCCTCATAAGTCCCTGCGCACGTTATATAATTGATACCTGCTTGTACTGCTAACATGAGCGTCTGAAGTCTTTCAAATCCGTTTTGTATATCTAATACTTTTGAATCAGTAACTCCTCCAGGTCCTCTGGAAGGAATGTCGTAAAAGCGAGCCATTTGGGCCATCCCCGCAGTGATGAGTCCTGTTTCAATTGCTCCTATTGCAGAATTACCCGACCTCATGTCAGTTGTATTTGAAACTGTGGCAAAGAATATTGGTGATCCTGGATTATATAACTGTCCTAATACCGCGCCTCCTAATGTTTCAGCGACTATCTGAGCAAGCACTCCGGCTAATGTCACCGGAGCAGTACTTCCAGCCATTGCTTCTGGTGCAATAATAGTGGGTTGATTATATTTAGCAAAGATTTCATATCCATTTGTCATTAGTTGAGGTAGATGTAGAGGACTTGTAGGATTCATGAAACCCACCAGTCTTGGATTTGTTTTTAACTCCTCATCACCTCCTACAATTAAAGAGGTCATATTCATCATATCTTGGCTTGCGAGTTTCCCCAAACATCCAAGTCCATACGGTTTTTTAGAGTTTTTATACCATTGGTATATACAATGAGCGTGTAAGGCAGTAACTTTGATATCATTAGGCCAGACATCGATATGAGAACACACAATATTCTCCAAGCTGTCTACTATTTTGATTTGTTGTATTGTATCGTCAAGAATTGTTCTTCGAATTCCTCTCTTATTAGAAGGGTCATAAATTTTCACTGGAGTCCCAATTGTGGCGAATTTTGTACTTTTGGTATCAATATCAAAATTAAAAGAACCATCGGGACCATAGAGTTTAAATGAATTTGGGATTGTTTTTAATTTTTCTCTTATTAATTCCTCAGAGATCTTTACGAAATTTGTTGTGTTATTTACTTCACACCCATAATCTTCAAATAATTTCCTTGCACTCTCAGCATCAACTTTAATTCCTACGCTAGAAAGCAGTTCGATAGCTGCGGAATCAATAATTTTAACTTCTTCTTTAGATAAAGGTTCAATATACTTTAATCTCAATTTTTATTACCTCATTATTTAATTAGTAATTTTTTTGCAAGCTCTACTGCCTCAATAGCATCATCTGCCCACCCATCAGCACCGATTTCTTCAGCCCATTCCTCTGATGTGGGACTTCCGCCTATAATAACTTTATATTTATTCCTTAAACCCCTACTTTTTAATTCTTCAATTACTTGTCTTTGGATATCCATAGACATTGTTAATAATGAAGATAGTCCTATTAACTGGGCATCAAATTCTTCTGCTTTTTCTACATATTTTTCTGGAGGCACTTCTTCCCCTAAATTATAAACCTCAAAACCATTAGAGAATAGAAAAGCTGCAACCAAATCCTTCCCTATACTATGAACATCCCCTTCAACGGTACCCAAAACGATTCTTCCTAAAGTTTCTCTTCTCTCTCCTGATGATCTAATAACAGGATCCAAAAGATTATCAATAACATTTTTCACTACATTGGCAGATCCAATCAAATCAGGGAGAAATATTTCTTCATCCTCAAATGATTTGCCAATTTTTCTCATTATACTTCCTATAATTCTTAGGAGTTCACCAGCACCAACATCATTACTTTCAATCGAAGATTTACATAGATTCAGCAGGCTTTCCTCACCCCAAGTAACTATTGCTTCCTCAATTTTTTCTTCTAAAGACATAATTTCTCCATTTTGATATTAAGGATATTAAAGTTATTATTTGATTCGTAAATAATTTTTTTTAATAACAAAAATAAGTTGTTTCTTCTTTTATACTAATTATGGAGAATAATAGAGCAAGTTTTGAGAAAAAAAGAGAAGTTTTAATACAAAAAAATAAGCAAAACATGGAAAAATGGGCAAAGATGGGATTCAATACCCAATCCATCCATGCTGGAGAATATCCTTATCCAGAATCATCATTCAGTTTGCGAACTCCAATTTATGCGACAAAATCGTTTGCGTATAACACATTTTCTGAGTTATTAGCCAATTTCTATAATTATTCGAGGACAGAAAATCCTACACTACAAGCACTCGATCAAAAGCTTTCTATACTCCACAAAGGTGAAAGCGCTGTTTCAGTTGCTTCAGGGATGGGTGCAGTTCACTTGGCTTGTCAATCTATTCTACAAGTACGAGTTGAGAGGAAGAAACCAGATAAACTTAGATCATTATTACCACAGAAAACTCCAGATGTAATACCAAAAGTAATTATCCATAAAAATCAATATACTGGGATTTATCGTTTACTGACAAAAGTTTATCCTCAAACTGGTGTTGACTTTGAAATTGTGGATTTAAATGATTTAAAACAATTGAGAAGCGCTGTTAACGAGAAAGCAAAGATTTTGCTGTTTGAAACTCCTTCAAATCCAACGATGGATATAATAGATATAAGGGCATGTTCCGATATCATTCACGAAGTTGGAGGTAAATGTATTGTTGATAACACATTTGCTTCTCCAGCACTACAACAACCATTAGAATTGGGAGCTGACCTTGTAATTGAGAGCCTTACAAAGTATATTAATGGTCATGGAGATTGTTTAGGTGGTGCTATAATCGGATCAAGAAACGAAATTCAAAATATTCGTTATTTTTGGCTAGAAACGCAAGGTCAGGTCCTTAGCCCATTTAATGCATGGTTAATTTTAAGGGGTATAAGGACATTATGCTTAAGAATGGAGCGACACTCATCAAATGCTATAAAAATTGCCAAATATTTAGAAACGCACCCAAAAGTTAAATTTGTCGCTTATCCTGGTTTACAATCTCATCCTGGTCATGAAATCGCAAAAAAGCAAATGAAGAATTTTAGTGGGATGATTGGATTTGAATTGGAATCTGTAGATGCAAGCAACAAATTCATTGAACTCTTAAAATTAATAAAGGTAGGAGTATCATTAGGAGATACAACATCTCTTATCGAATATACACCATTAATGACCGGAATAAACCTCGCTCTATGGGAACGAAAATCTATGGAGATTTCAAAAACGCATTTTAGATTTTCAGTAGGTTTAGAGGATCCTGAAGATTTAATAGCTGATTTAGAACAAGCATTAAAACAAATTTAGAGAAGATAGAATGAGAATGAATAAACTAGAAGTGTTAACAAAGGAAGAAATTAAATTAATACATAACCATACTCTTGATCTCTTGGAGGAAATTGGTGTAAAAGTAGAATCTCCAGAAGCTCGAGCATTTTTAAAAGAAAAAGGTTGTCTTGTTAATGAAGCAGATAACTATGTAAAATTTCCAAACGGTCTTGTCAAAAAACATCTTAAATCCGTTCCAGATTCTTTTTCTTTATGGGGTTCTGACGGTACTTTTCAACTTAATATAGATACAAAAACAGTGAATTTTGCAACCGTAGGTACACCTGTAAAAATATATGATCCTAGTAGTAAAAAAAGGATCCGTAAAACGGTTCTTTCAGATACAATCAAACAAATTCGTATTGTTGATAGTTTAAAGAACATCCATTGCAGTCATGTCGATGTTTGGCCAAATGACGTTCCGTACACAGAGCTTCATTGGCACGCAATTTGCGCATGGGCCAAAAACAGTAAAAAGCCATATGGACTAGGATGCCTTGGGAGAACTCCTTCGCAAGACATGATGAATTTAGTAAGCATTATCATTGGAGGAGAGGATGAACTAAAAAAGAGACCAAGACTAATTGGGTTCTACAATCCTACGAGTCCACTAATCCATAGTCAACTTCTGTTAAATGGTCTTTTTGTGTTTGTAAAATATAATCAACCTCTAATAATCGCTCCTGCTGCTAGTGCAGGTTCGACAGCACCCGTAACGCTCGCAGGATTGCTTGTACAGGCTAATATGGAAACACTTTCTGCGATAACGCTTACTCAACTCATAAATCCAGGAGCTCCAGTTTTCTATTCCTCAATGTCTGCTCCAATGGATCCACCAACAGGAAATGTGGCATGGGGTTCTATTGAGTTATCGCTTATTTCCGCTGCTACTGCCCAAATGGCTCGATTTTATAATATTCCTTCTCGAGGCCCAGGAGCAGTGACAGATTCAAAATGCTTTGACATCCAAAATGGGTATGAAAGATATATGACTTTATTTTGTTCTGCTCAGGCAGGTATGAATTATATAACGTGCGCAGGGACTTTTGAATCGAGTCTTTCAGAAGCGTTGGAACTACTTGTAATTGATGATGAGTTATGTAGTATTGTTAAACGAGGATTAGAAGGGATAAGAGTTAATGAAGAAACTTTAGCGTTAGAACAAATAAAGAAAGTAGTAAGTTCGGGTAAAACCTACTTGAGCTTGAAACATACTGCAAAAAATACTAGAAAGGAAATATATGTGCCATTACTCTCTGATAGAGAGAGAAGTGGAATATGGCAAAGAGCTGGAGCTAAGGAGATTATGGACAGAGCAAAAGAAAAAGTTGAGAAAATATTAGCGACACAGCGAGGTCCCGGTGTTTCCGTTGAAGTAGAAAAAAAACTAAACGACTATTTTAAAATTATATCTGCTCGTTCTTATGATGATTATCGTAGATTGGAAGGGATGGATAGATCTAATGGTTCCATAAATTTACCAGGAGTTCAAGATTAGAATGACAACAAAAAAATTAATCAAGGATTAAAATAAATATAAATTATTTTTGTTTCTATCGTACCTGTAGAGATTTGCTTGGAATTCAATATTAATATAAAAATAATAAAATTAAATAGATCTGACTTTTTCTTTCTTCTCTTTATGTAATTCCAGCAATTTTGTTTTAATTTCACTCACACGAGACTTAGTAAAAGGGTAATATATGAGACAAAGCCCTGAAATGCCTAAGGCTATTCCGGGAAAAATAACAAATAGTACCCTAAGACCAATTATTACATTAACACCGGGATTAGCTGCATATTCTTCCCAACCTGTTTGGCTAAAGACTAGACCGACTGATAAGATTGAGATTATCATCGAAAGCCGCATAAAAAAATTTGTGATCCCAAAAAATGCTCCTTCACGTCGGATTCCTGTTTTCAACTCATCCTCGTCAATCACATCTGCGATGAGCAGGTAGATGTAATAAAGCATTCCCCCAAATCCAAATCCCATAAAAATAACTGTAATAATGGAGTACAAATAAGCATTCTCACCAGACACAAATAGAAATGGTATAGTGGCAAGGAAGTAAGCGAACATTGAAATGGTATATCCTGTTTTACTCCCCACTTTTAAATCTATCTTTCTCCAGATAACTACACTAAGAATACCCACTATATATAAAATACCCATAATAACTGTAGTTTCAAAAGTGCTTGTAGTATGAATCACATGCTTACCGAAAAGGGGAACAATTGTTGCCAATAACAATAGAATATATTCATATAGAAAGAACATTATTGTATATAGAACAAAACCCTTATTTTTTAGAGTATATTTTAGGCTTTTGAACAGACTGAATTGCTTTTGATAATCTAATGAAAATTCTTCACGTTCAACCGCACCCCATTTTATAGCGATAAATAAGGAAATAGCGACAATGATGGTTGTGACTATTCCATTTAACAGATATCCAAATTGTTGCTCAACATCTACTATAAAAATTCCAGGAATTAAAGCTGCTAGAATCAGGCCTATAACAGAAAGGATCTGTTTTATCGAATTAACTTCAGCTCTATCCTCTACAGTTGTATAAAGCTCAGGAAAGAGAGCATCAAAAGGTAAACTTACCATTGAGTAGAATGTATCATAACAGAAGAGCATTATTAGAAGGTATATAAATTTAGCTGTTTCAGTATTTGTGGGCGGTATCCAAATTATTATTTCTAATATTAAAATGGGTATTGTTCCAATCATGATAAATAATTTTCGTCTCCCAAATCGACTATGTGAACGATCTGATAAATATCCAATAAGAGGATCGTTAACTGCGTTCCAAAGGGTCCAGAATACATAAGCGATCATAATCCATTTAATATTTAGTTTAACAGCTGAAAAGTAAAACGTAAAAACCCATAGATTAAACGCAGAATTGATGAACCATTGTGCAAAGCTGCCCATCCCAAAACTCCATTTTTGTCCTTTACTAAAGGTTGTTAGACTTGTTTGTTTAGTAAGATCAGAACCACTCATAAATAAATCACTATATAGATATTTATCTCAAGATATTTGAAGATTTCTTAAAGTGATTAGCTAAAAGTATAGGTTGGACTAAAATGTAAGCTACTTTTTAGAGATGGATTAGGAAGATCTATTCATTTGAATATTTCTCAATGATATAGTTTTGTAGAGACCAAACATATTTTTCAAGATTTAAAATTATTAACTTTTGTTGGATTTCACGTAGATATGAAACATCTAGGGTGTCAAATAATGATTTCAAGTGATCTATTGTTTCAAAAATGCCTACAATAACATCCCAATCATTTTTCCATTCAAAATCTTGAAATTCCACTATTTCCATTTTAATATTCACTCTTAATAAAATGATTAGATAAATTCTCTGTGGTTATGTATAGTAATATAGCTTTATAAATATTTAGGAGCTGAGAAATATCTAATATTTTATTATGAAATATTGTCGGTATTCATATTAATTTAATGAAATCTGGAAATTTTAAGGGAAACTTATCTAAAGGTAGAGCTTAAATCCTTTTTCTACTAATTCTTTTGTTTCTGTAAACTCAGAAACATTAATTAATTTATTAAGATCTTGAATTTCAAGCAACTCATTCTTATAT
>JBHLRJ010000140.1:0-10203 GCA_048882645.1 Candidatus Thorarchaeota archaeon | reverse complement strand
GTATCACCATAATCATTATGAGCAACGACTATAAAGTAATAGATATCGTTTGAATAATCGCTTAATGGTAGTGTTAAATCTGTAATCTCGTTAGCTAAAAGAGTTAAGCTTTCATTAATTTCCGTTATAAATTTATCATATTGATAAATGGAATAGTTCGCAGCTCCAGAAGAACTTGACCATACTAAGCTGAAATCACCATCACCATCAGGATTATCAGCAGTAGACAACAAAGTAAAACTTTCTGGGAGTAGACTTTTAATAAGTATCTCCTCTATCTTTTTTTCCATTTGTTCAAGAGCATCTGAAACCTCTCTATTACCACTCAGTAAATCACTAAAATAGTTAGCTATTATAGGGGAAATTTGAGAATAGTTAAGCGTAATAGGTCTAGATAGGGTTAAATTTACTTGGGCAGACCAATTCTTAATCCATTCAAAACCCGCTGGTGGATTATCATAAACAGACTTTAAGGCAGGAAAGTTTCCTAAAGGCCAATATCCAGGACCAGGCTGTGCGTCAGCTGTTAATTCACGTTCCTGAGCTAATGTATCTCCGAGGAATTTAGTCAGATTTACAGCAGCTTGTCTAGCTATGCCTGTAGTCGCGGAGGGTACTGCTAATATGGAACCACCTATGCATGAGGTTTTATATTCTGAAGCTCCTGCAAAGTGAGGTAAAGGTGCAATACCAAATTCGATATTTTGAGCTTCTGATGATCCGTATGCAAAGGTCCATTGTCTCATGAAGATAGATTCGTTTGCAATCCATTTCATTACAGATGATCCTTCATCATAAACAAGTCCGTATCGGGGAATTATATAGGGAGTACCTTGTACACCAGTATATTGAGGTGGAATTAATGCTTTGATGAATTCCATTGCTTCAGTAACATTTGGGGTATTTATATTAACTGTTCTATTATCTATTAGTTTTATAGCACTGTTGCTTCCGCACCATTCAACAAAATTAACAACGCCACCTTCATAAGCATCTAACTGCCCGATATAACCAACCAAATCAGGATATTTTAGAGGAGTTGATAAATTATTAAGAATAAAGTTCGCTGTTGCATTCAAACCCTCCCAGGTTGCGAAATCTCCCTCCGACCAGCCACCAACCCCAAAATATTCATCCATAAGATCCTTTCGATAATACAACACACCAAGATTCATGAAATAGGGGTAGGCATAAGTTTTGTCATTATAATTACACGCACTCACAATACCTGGCCCATAATCATCTAACTCATTTACTTCTAGATATGGATCTAAATTAATAATCCAACCATTATCTGCAAAAGGAGCAGTCCAGGTAGTGTCTAATCCAATTACAGTCGCTGTTGCGGTTCCTGATTTCATTAACGACTGAAGAAATGTAAGTATATCATCAGCTGTTGTGCCTGAAGAGATAACAGTAACAGAATCTACTCCGTTACCTAATGGTGATGCCAAAAAATCAACTGTAACATTTTCTACTCCTGGTTTTTGTTGATCTGGTACAATTATCGTTAAGGCTACACCTTGAGACGATTGTGGCTTTCGAGGTTCGATAAGTGGAAAAATAATTGATGAAGTAGGAAATAACATTAAAAATCCAACCAGAACTGCAAAGACTTTAAATAAAGTTATTTTTTTCATGTTGTAAACTCTCTACAATTAATATGTGTTTTTTTATTAATTTTAAATAAATTTTGGCCAATTTTCGTTAAAGATAAGTAGATATTTAAGTATCTTATACAAGCTAGCAGTATATCAATATAGTTAATATGTAATAATATGGAAATTTCTACTCATTATGTTAAAGATTTTTCAGAATCTATTTTATGTGACTAAAATAAGCATCTTCCATGGTTTTATTGATATGTTCTTTACTAAAAATTAGATTGATTCTTCACTTAGTTGGATATTCTAAGTATAAAAATCCGATTTTATCTCTTGATATATGATTTTTAAAAGATTTAATATTAATTGATTTAATTTAAGATTTAAAATTAAATTAAAATTTGAATGGATTCTATGAATTTAAAATCCAGAATATTTACAAGATTAAAATATCTTTGGGAACAAAATCTTTTTAAATATGCTGTAATAATTAACCTTTTTTATTTTGTTCTTTCAATAATTCTGTTCTTCTTATTATATAGCGAAAAGAATGATTTTATGATATTTTATCAAGCGGGAGACTTATTTCTCAATGATATCAATAATTTATATAATCAAACGAATTATTTGTGGGATTTTAGATATTTCCCTTTATCAGCGCTTATTTTTATCCCCTTTTCTATTTTAAACATTGAATCAGCTTTCATTGTATTCAATGTCTTTAACATCTTTCTGAATATCCTAATTTGTTTTTTCGCCTATAAGATTATAATCATGGTTAGGTATAAAGATCATGAAGTAGATGATAAAAGGGTTATAAAATACATATGTATATATTTAATGGGTTTACCACATGTGCTTAATTATATATATGGGCAAATAAATTTGTATATTACGTTTTTTATTTTAATTTCTCTTTATATATTTATTAAATACCAAAAATTTAAATGGCAATTTCTGGCTAGCTTAATTTTAGGAATGAGTATTATAATAAAGCCCACTTCTTTTTTTTTAATCCCTTTTTTGATTATTTTCCAATTTGATATTGAGAAAAAGAAATTCAATTTCGATTTGTTCACTACCCTTGGAAGATTAGTTGGAGCTGTAATACCCGTATCATTAAATTTTATTTTATTTTTTATGTATCCTTCGTTATGGAATGGATTTCTTAACACCAATTTCACAGGAAGCAATCCTACTGCTTTAAATTTTTCTTTTAGTATTAGTAAACTTATCACTAATTTTTGCTATTTTTTCAATATTTCCTTCAATCAGCTTTATGTTTTAATCGGAGTTATATGTGTTGTGGGTATCTTAGGATTTATTATATATGTACTAAGAAGATTTGAAAAAAATTCAATAATATATGGTTATGCCCTAGGTATTGTTATTATGCTTCTTGCTTATTATGATTCTTGGGATCACCATCTATTAAATTTGACTCCAGTCTTAATTATTATTATTTTCAATCTTCCTAGGCAATCTGAAATTGGTAAATCGATAAAATCAAGCTTATTTTTCTTCAGTTTTTTTGATTTGATGTTTTTAGGAATTTGGTATCTCATCTACCCACTTTTTCCATTCAATTTTGGGAGTACGTTCTTTTTGATATTAACGTTTTATGCCATAGGGAAATACTGCTTAAGGAGAAAACAAGGAGAATCAGTGGAGGGATAAGAAATTGGAGAAAAAGTCTTATATCACAGGACTAACCTTACTTTTCTTATTGATCAGTAGTTTGGCGATAAATGTATATGCTGGTAATTTTAAGATAGGAATGAATAAGGATGATGCTTTAATATGGGAATGCAGAGTCTGTGATGAAACAGAAATGATTGCTATTTTTGGAAGTGGGTGGGATGACTCAGGTATGTTACAGAACTTAAGTAAAGGAACCAAGATGAGATGGGAGATAAACGCAATTCAAATTAATGAAATAAAGATGAAAATTAATTTTAGTATATGGTTTTGGACGGAGAACACAAATTGGGGGCTAAAAGATAATGATCTTCAAAATTCTTATCGAAATGACCCTACTGATTATACTCAAAAATTAAATTTTACTAAAAGTCTTCCTTTTGTTCCTTTCTGGTTTCCAATTCCCGTGAGAGATTATATGGGGGATTTAAGTTTAAATGATTCATATGATGTTGACAGTAGAGTTTTACCAACTCTAAATATTGAAATTGCTAAGGATGGAATCTCACTTGGGTTTCCCAATAAATATTTTAAAATAATAGCCATCTATAATGAGCAAGGTATTTTAGATTCCTATAAATTATATGGTAACGATAACACGGTCATAATAGATATTAAATTTGATTTTCTACCACTATATGTAATACCTATGTTGTCAGCACTTTTTGTTAGTATTCCTATAGCAATAGGTATTTATTTATATAAGAAAAGAAAAATGAATGTTAAATCAGCGTAAATGAAAGAAAAAATCAAATGGAAATAAAAAAGTTCTTTTTTAGAATAAAGGTGAAATTTAAGGAACTCTGGGAGCATAAGATATTTCGATATGCTATAATAATTCAAATTTTTTATTTTGTAATTTCCCAAATATTAACCTTAACAGTTTTCAGAAATACAAATGATTTTGAAGTCTATTACACGGTAGGGAATTTGTTTGTAAACAATATTAATGACCTATATAATCCTAGTAATTATCTATGGCCTTTTAGATATTTTCCAATATCTGCCATTTTGTTTGTTCCTTTTTATTTAGTAGGTTTTGAATTAGGTTTCATCTTATTTACAGTCATCAATTTTATTCTTAATGCTCTTATATGTATTATTCTATACAAAATTATAATTCTAACAAGGGGAAAAACTCATGAGAACAATGATGCACGACCTATATTATATATTTGTATATTTTTAATGAGTTTACCAAATCTCTTTAATTACATTTTAGGACAAATTAATCTTTATGTCACTCTGCTAGTTTTATTATCATTATTTATATTTCTGAGATATGAAGGTTTAAAATGGGAGCTAATTGCCAGCATTATATTAGGAATAAGCATAAATATTAAGCCTACAACAGTATTTATGATTCCATTTCTTTTGGTTATAAATATTGATTTAAAAAATAAACTATTAAAATTTGAATTTAAAAAAAGTTTTATAAGGCTGTTTGGTATAATATTACCAGTTTCGATTAATTTAATCATGTTCTTGATATTCCCCAGTTTATTAGAGGGATTTTTAGCTACAAATTTTACAACTTCCGAACCCTCACAAGTCAATCACTCATTTAGTATAACAAAATTGCTAATTAATTTCTTTGTCTTTATCGGATTTACTGAAGGACAGATAATATCAATCCAAATGCCATTGTTTTTAACAATTTTAATGATAATAGGGATCATAGGGTTCATTTCATTCATCACTAGGAAACATAATAATTATTCACTTGTATATGGTTATACACTTGGAATATTAATAATGTTCCTCTGCTACTTTGATTCTTGGGACCACCATCTACTAAATTTAATACCATTATTGATCATTATTCTATTTAATTTACCTAGAAATTCGGATTTAACTAAGAAATTTATCAAACCAAGTATTATCTTCTTTAGTTTTCTTGATCTAGCATTTATGGGCATATATTTTCTAGTTGATGATTTTTTCCCCTTTAACTTCGCAAGTACGATTTTTCTCATTCTGGTTTTTTATGGAATAATTAAATTGAATAATTTTAACAAGAAGAGAGAATAAAATAGTACGAAAATGGAAATAATTCCTGCAATTGATATCAGTAATGGAAAATGTGTTCGTTTATATAAAGGAGGTAAAGGAACTGAGAAGATTTATTATGAAGATCCTCTCGATGCATTAGAGTTCTGGATTAATAACGGGGCGAAAAGATTACATATTATCGATCTAGATGGAGCTTGGGGATCAGATACTAATAAGAAATTGCTACATGATATAATTCAGAAAGCTTCCAGTCTAATTAAAATACAGGTCGGTGGTGGAATTAGAAGTGTTGACTCAGCAGTAAAATTAATTAATTTAGGTGCAGATAGAATAATTTTAGGAACTCTTGCCATTAACGATCAAAGTAAAGTAAAAGATTTAATAGAATTAATTGGTGCCGACAAAATTATTATAGCAATTGATTATAGAAAAGAAAAAGTTGTAGTTCATGGATGGACAAAACTTTCTAATAAAGATCCATTTTCTTATGGAAAAGAAATTGAAAGAATAGGAGGAAAATATATCCTATTTTCATCAACTGAGTTAGATGGGACTTTAGCGGGACCTGATTTTGATAGGATTAAAAAAATGAAGCAAACTCTTAGGAAAGTTTCAATCTATGCTGCTGGGGGAATAAGAGACATGGAGGATTTAAAAAAATTAGAAAATATCGGTATAAAGGGAGTAATCATCGGAAGAGCTTTTTATGAACAAAAAATCCCATATTCAATATTTAAAAATTCAATTGATAATGGATAAAATAAAAAAAAAACCAAAGCTTAGATTAAATTAATTTTGAAACTTTAATCATATAAAAAATCTGCATAAAGCATAATATGCTACTAGAATTTTATCCTCCTCCATTATTATTAATTTTTGGCCCCAATTTTCTTTTAGGGATTTTACATACTTTAATTCCATGTGAAGATAAGGCTATTTTTTTTTTTTGGTCATTTGGAATATCTAAAACACCCAAAAAAAGTTTATTCATCTTAGTGCTTTATGGAGTAGGATTAATGTGTTCAAATTTATTGATAGCAATAACTACTGTGATAATAAGTTTCATTCCAAAAATCTTCATTCCATCGCTACTCCCTGATTCTTACACGATAAATTTCTTTGGAGCAATAACATCTATGTTTGCAGGAATTATATTATTATTTTATATAACAAGAAGAGGATATATTCCTCACTCAAAACGTAAAGATGAGATATTTCACTTTAATTGGGAGAAAAAAAAAACACCGTATCTTTTTGGAGTACTAGCTGGGTTTGCCCCATGTGTTTTTGAGCTATTTATTTACACGCAGTGTTTAACACATTCACTTAGAGGTGGTTTGGCATTTATAGATGGTATTTTTATAGTATTTTACTTTTCCCTTGGTACTTTTATAGGTTTATTTCCATTAGCTTTAGCTAAGCATGGTACATCTCACATTGTTAAAGCCAGTGAATCAAAAACAAATATTGTGTTGATTAGTATGAGCATAATTATCATTGTTTTTAACTTGATTGTGATGATTTTATCATTCTTGCAGATTCGCGTTTTTCCGGAAGTTTATTGGTAATGCTTTAAGTTATTATGGAAAAGTTAATTATTTCTTCATTATTTATATTATTTGAGATATTCAAAATTTGGTCTATTAAAATATTTTAAGTTGTAATTTTTTTATAATTATATAAGTTTTTTATAAAATTAAAGAGATTTTAAATAATGAACTGTTTATTCTGCGAAAGTCAAAACATTGAGTTCACATGTGAAAAATGCAAATCTAGTTTCTGCATTAATCATATTGCCACTACTGAAATTCACGAATGTAAAAAGCATAATCTTGTGTACTCGAAAGCAGATGCTATAGAAAGGAATTATAAATGTACTGTTGTCGAGGATAGTGAGTGTCCCGTTTGTAAGCATCTTTTAAGATTAGAGAGATTATCTTCAGGGCAATATTATTTAAAATGTACGAATCCTCAATGCCCAGATGCATGGAATTCATATTTGAAAACACCAGGCTTGTTTTTCCCCTCAAGAGAAAAATTGATAAGAGAAGCTATACGATACAATCTTATTAGAGGGAATAGGTTTATTTTATGTAGTAAAAGATTAAAGCATATAATTGGAAAGGAAGTGTGTCCAAATTGTTTTTTAGAATTGTTAAAAAGAGCACCTCTTATTAATTTTTCAACAATTATGAATGCCTTTAATATCTCAGCAGCACAAGTAATTAAATTCATCAATAAATATATTGAAGAAGAGAGAATCTATGGGATAATTGATCAGAAGAATCAAATGTTCTATTACATATCTTCTGAAATGAGGGAAAACTTATTATCCAAATTTAGTGATGATGGCATTATAAAGGTTGAAGATTTTGCTCTAATTTTAGATATGAGCACTGAGATTGCTCTTAAAGCCATTTATAAGTTAATAAATAAATTTCAAATAAAGGGATCATTTTCCCTAGACAAAAAGATCTACTATACACAAAAGTACATCTTAGATCACTTAATAGGAGAGATTACTAAAAAAGGCCGAATATCCCTTAAGGATCTTGCTAGTGATTTGACTCTCCCTCAAGAACTAGTAAAGTCTTTTTGTGTTAACTTAATGAGAGCAAAGGCTGTTAATGGCTATTTTGCCGATAGAGGAAATGAAATTATTACTGTCGATCAAATCTATAAAGAAATCAAATCGTTCGCTAAAGAAACAGGATTATTCGAACTAAATAAGCTTGCTCTCAAATTAAAAATAGCTATAGAGCTAGCGAGAAAAAGTCTTCATGAATTAATAAAAACTGGAGAGATTAAAGGCATTTTCACCCAAAGAAGAGAATTTATGACAACTAAACACTTAGAAACGAAAATAAAAGAGATTGCACGAGCTTATCGAACGATGCCTTTAAGGGAACTTTCTAATAGATTAGGGGTAACAGAATCAAGTATTGAAGAGAATTTAGCAATGATAATTACTCGTGGAGATATCGATGGATATATTGATATGGCAAAAAGACAATTTACAGCCTATAGTGTCCCCATTGATTCAAAATCTCAAGCTAAAAAACCTCCAGTTGAAACCAGTGATGAAGGCAAGATAGAAGTAGTCCGAGATTATGATTTTGTTGGTGGACAATTACATTTCAAAGTTGCGGTAAGGAATAAAAGTGATATGGCGATAAATAATGTTAGAGTAATATTAGATGTCCCTAATTCATATAAGATAAAATCTCCATTAATAAATATACCAGTTATCGAAGCTAAAAATTCTCGAGGTGTTGATTTTTATTTAGAACCAAAAGAATGTGGGACCTCCAATATAGGGGGTGATGTGATCTACAAAACAGCATCTGGAGTAAAAAAGACACTTCACATAAGAAAAAAAGAAGTGAGTATTAAGTGCCCCTTGGTTGTGTCTTGCTTGTCGACCATTGAAGATGTTCAAATTTCTATTCAAGATTTACCTAATGATGCCCGTGCTTTTTTAATTGCAGATCTTGATCCTAGATTAGCATTTAGAGCGGCGGTCAGAACTGTTAAACGTTTTGAGGTAAGTACGGTGACATCCCATGAAGGAAAAGATTCAAAAGGGAAATATGAAGCAGAAAGCTGGTATTGTTCAGAAGAAAAAATGTCTGGTGGAAGAGTTATTACTAGAGTTTATGTTTCAGAGGCAAACCAATCTTTAGAAGTTCGCGTTTGGACTGCACATTCAGGGCAATTAACTGGCTTTTTAGCAAAAATTATAGAATTATTATTTGAAGAAATTAACATTATTCGAAAGATCAAATCAGAAGAACGTGAGAAAACTATAGATGTTATGGCTATAACTCAAAATTTAGCGGAAATTTCTGATTATTGTATGCTTAGATGGAAAGCTCAAAATATTCGGAATAAGCTGCATGACACTTTTGTAAGAGTAAGGAAAATTGTTGGAGATAATGAAGTTATCCTTGGTAGGATGGAGTTTTGGCTTACACAATTAAATAAATATGAGAAAGATGCAAAAATCACAGATGCAGAAGCTGACCGATTAGTGGAAGATATAGAGAAATTCAAGGATGTAATCGCAAGATCTATTAAAATCTAGAATATCTAAGTGCAAAAAAAACTTTATAAAGAGTTATCACTATAATTATTATTAATTATTATATCTCTCTTATTTAACCATTCAATTATTAAGATGTGTTGATCTCTTGAGCCCGATTATAAGTATAAGTATAAATGAGAGCCTTAAAAAGTTCATCAATAAATTAGTTTCAAAAAATCAATATGAGAACAAATCTAAACTAATTAGAGATGCATTAGTAAGGCTGATGTCGACGATAGACGTTTCAAGTATTGAGTCAGTTAATGAATTAGCTCCAATTCCTAAAAATACCATTGGTAACATAATAATCGTCGCTCCGAATGATTTGTCGGTTCAGAGGAAAATAAATAGAATAGAAAGTGAATATAAAGATCAGATAATAAGTAGAAATCTTAATTTTGTGAATCAGAATTTTATTATTTTTATGGTTTTTGAAGGTAAAGTAGAGGATTTCCAAAAACTGGTTGTTGAAATAAATAGTATTGAAGAAATCAAAAATTTCAGGTATTTAATCATAAATTAACATCTTCTCAATTCAATGAAGTCTGATTTATTGTTCTAATACTTCCATTCTCTATCTATATCAGATCAAATTATTTAGTGTTAAAATTATGGGAAAAAACAAGTATGGGAAAGGATATCAAAAAAAAGAGAAACCATCCTCAAATAAAGGATCTCATAAAAAGGGAGATCCGATACGTGGTGGAAAAATTAAAGCAAGTCATATCTTAGTCGATAAATTGAGTAAAGCACAAGAAATATATGAAGATTTAGGAGCCGGAGAGAGTTTCCAAAAATTAGCTC
>JBHLRJ010000139.1:0-10477 GCA_048882645.1 Candidatus Thorarchaeota archaeon | reverse complement strand
TCGGAGATCATATTTTTTACAGTGACTTTATTTTTTTCCATTTCATCTGGTCCTATAATTAAAGTAACCATAACTCCTAATTCACTTGCCTTTTTTATCTGGTTCTTAAGATTCTTAAATCTATAATCAATAATACATGGGAAATCTTCTTCTCGTACAATCCGAGCAAGTTCGAGAGCATAAATTGCCACATCTTCATTTATCGATGCGACATAAATAGTATCTGAATAATCTCTTTCTTTGATATCTTTGGGGATCAAATCGTAAGTCTCTAAAAATAAATAAAGTGTATAAATTCCCATACCAAATCCCGTGCCAGTAACTTTCTCATCTGAATATAATGATAAAAGATCATCATATCTTCCGCCCCCAAAAATACTTCTTTTATTCTCTTTTCCAGTATCAAAAATTTCATAAACAATTCCAGTATAATAATCAAGACCTCTCACAGTACTTGATGAAAAAGTGCAGTAATCAGAGATTCCAACCTCTGTTAAAAGTTTTTCAAATTTGATAATCTCTAAATATCCTTCAGAATTATAAAATTCGTCAGGAGTGTCATCAAATTGATTTAATAACTCAAGAACATTATTTGCATCTTTTAATTTTGAAATGCCTTGTCTAATAACCTCATCTTGAAAGGTATCGACAAGATACTTATCAAATTCATCCTCATCCATTTTTCCTGATTTATCTAGAACTTTATAGACAAAAGGTAATTGTTCATCTTCAATTTTAAGTATAATTTTAAGAATAGAATCCATAAAACGTCGACTGTTATAATAGATTTGAAATTGTTCTGATGTTGCTCCAAATTCAGAAAAGATATCCACAATTATATCAAAAATTTCAAGATCACCATAAAGGCTTTCTTCACCTAAAATATCAAAGTTAGGCTGCTTAAATTCCCTAAGGCGTCCTCTCTGAGGTCTTTCATATCTAAAACATTTTGGGATAGAAAACCATCTTATAGGCTTTCTAAGTTCTTGACTTTTTTTCGCAACCATTCTTGCCAAGGACGGGGTTAGTTCTGGGATTAATATCAGTCTCTCTCCCTTTTTCTTTTCGACAATAAAAGATTGTTCGTTAACAAGTTCTTCCGAAGATTTAGCAGCAAAAATTTCAATAGGTTCAATTTGGGGTGTTTCATATTCTTCATAGCCATATCTTTCTGCAATATCCCGTAAAGTATCAATTATCCAATTATACTCTCTTAAATCTGAAGGATAGTAATCTTTCATTCCTCTAAGTGGCTCTTTTGAAAATTTTTTTGACATGTAATCACTTGAATTTTATTATCTACTATTACAATCTAAAAGGATGGTAAACAAATATTTTTTATGTTTCAACAATAATGTTTTTCTTTCTTCTTATATGTAATTAAATATTGTTTTAATTTTAAGCTGAACAAATAATTTAAATGATTTAACTACATTTATGGTGAGATAAATTTGTCTCAAGAAGAATTTTATACGATTGTTATGGATTCTATTGTAGATTTAGATGAAGAAAAAGCATTAGGCCTAGCAAATACAGCAGTAAAGAAAAATATGAATTTAATGGACGTCATTGAAAAAGGTTTTGCGGCAGGGATAAGAAAGGTAGGTGAATTATGGGAAGAAGGGGAGTTTTTCTTGCCAGAACTGATGAGAGGTGCGCAAATAATGCAAAACTGTTTAGAAATCCTCATCCCTCATTTGGAAAAGGATTCTAAAGATATTTCTAATGGCACTATAGTGCTTGCTACAATAGAGGGAGATATTCATTCAATAGGAAAGACTATTGTGGGAACTATGCTTAGAGCTTACGGCTTTAAAGTTTATGACCTGGGGGCAGATGTCCCTGCTGAAAGAATTGTTAATGTAGCAATTGAAAAAGATGCGGATATTATCGGTGTTTCTGCATTATTAACTACTACTATGTTTGGGCAGAAAAAAGTTATAGAAATATTAAAAGAACGAAAATTATTGGATAAATTTAAAGTTATATTGGGAGGGGCTCCAGTTACAAATTCTTGGGTTAATGAGTGTGAAGCCAGTGGTTTTGCGGAAAATGCGATAGATGCAGTAAAGTTAGTTAAATCTTTACTACAAATATAATAAATCAATCTAGGGGGAAAATTATTCTTGTCATTTCAGAATTGGTTAAAAGATGAATCAAAGGTTATTTTGTTTGATGGTGCAATGGGAACTGAACTTATAAAAAGAGGATTAGAACCAGGAAAGGTTCCAGATATATTAAATATAGAACAACCAGATATAATCCTTGAAATTCATAGATCCTATTATGACGCTGGATCTGATATGTGTCAATCAAACACATTTAGCTCAACCCCATTGAATTTAAGACGTCATGGTCTTGAAGAGAGGATTAATGAAATTATAGAAAAAGCCTTAGATAATATAAACAATGCTCGTCCTTCAGGTCGCTTAATTGTAGGTGATATTGGCCCAACTGGAGAATTTCGTCCACCTGTGGGAAATGCATCAAGCGAAGATTGGCATTCTAGTTTTGCTACTCAAGCAAAATTACTAGAAGTAGGTGTAGATCTATTTCATATTGAAACTATTTCAGATTTAGAAGAAATTCTTACAGCAATTCGCGCAGTAAAAGAAGTTTCAAACAAACCAATTATTGCTTCCATTACATATAAAAAAACCAAGAGAGGTTTTTTCACCATCATGGGAGACTCATTAGAAAAATGTATAAAATCACTTGAAAATCAAGAAATAGATGTAATCGGAACAAATTGTACTCTTGGTTCGCATGATATGCTTGATTTGGTAAAAGAAGCCATTCACCTTACTGATGTGCCGATTTCAGTGAAACCTAATGCAGGGCAGCCAAGAATTGAAGGGACTAAAACTTATTACGACCAACCAATCAAAGAATTTACTCGAGATATCCAAGAAATGATAAATTTAGGAGCAAAAATAGTTGGTGGGTGCTGCGGTACGACACCCGAAACAATAAGTGAAATAAGAAAAATTATTGATTCAAATTAAAAATACTATATAGGAAATATGCCTGTTATAAGACCTAAAATTAGTGTATTAGATGAAGAACATAAGAAATTAATTTTAAATGAAGCTAAATTGATATTAGAAACTCAGGGAGTTTTCATTGAAAATCAACAAGCTATTGACATGTTCGAACAAAATGGATTAAATCATGAAGGTATGCGGTATTATATTCCTTCGGATCTAGTAGATACTTGCTTAAATTCAGTTCCTTCAAAGATTACATTATATGATAGGGAGGGTGAAGAGTGCATAATTTTGGAAGAGGATCGAGTTCATTTTGATCCCGGCTCAGCTGCGATTTTTATTCTGGATGAGAATACAGGAGAAATAAGAGAAGGACAATCTAAAGATTTTATTCGATTTTCTAAAGTGGTGGATCGGTTAAAATATATCGAAGCACAAAGTACAGCTCTGATTTATCAAGATGTTCCAAAGGAAGCTCAAGATTGGCACCGTTTATATTTAGCATTATCTAATTGTTATAAACCTGTAGTTACTGGAACATTTCGTAAAGAAAGTTTCTCTATTATGAAAGAAATATTAATGACATTTCGAACATCAGAAGATGATTTAGCTCGAAAACCATTAGCTATATTTGATGCTTGTCCTAGCCCTCCATTGAAATGGTCTGATCTAACAACACAATCCTTAATTGATGCTGCAAAGAGTATGATACCTTCTGAATTTGTATCAATGCCACTAGCGGGAGCAAACGCACCAATTACACTGATAGGTTCGGTTACTCAACACTGTGCTGAATGCCTTGCGGGAGTTGTTATAGTTCAATTAGCTAAAAAAGGTGCTCCACTAATTTGGGGGGGATCTCCTGCAGTATTTGACATGAAACATGGAACAACACCTATGGGTGCAATTGATACAATGATGATTAACCTTGGAGATATTGAATTGGGTAAAGTCTTAAACTTACCTACTCATGCATATATGAGTCTAAGTGATTCGAAAATTCCAGATAACCAGGCTGGTTTTGAGGCAGGTATGGGTGCATTACTTGGAGGTTTGGCTGGAATTAATATGATTTCTGGTCCGGGGATGCTAGATTTTGAATCTACTCAAAGTATTGAAAAACTTACTATAGATAATGAAATTGTTGGCATGGTAAAGAGATTAATACGTGGTATTGAAGACTATGGAACTCCGTTTGCTTCTGAGATATTAAAGGATTATGAAGATAAGGAAGAATTATTATCACACCCTTCTACTCTGAAATATTTTAGAAAAGAGTTATTTCTTCCGAGTCCAATAATTGATAGAATGACTCGTGACTCATGGAAGGAGCAAGGTTCAAAATCAACAAGAAAAAGGGCAAAAGAGGAAGCAAACAAAATGCTTAGTAAACCTTCTTCTAAACCTATTGATGAATCACTACAGAAGCAACTAGATAAAATTGCATCAACATATATAAAATAATTTTTTTATTTGAGATATCGTTTTCTAACTTTCATTTGGTGTTTTAATTTGAATGGAAAAACAATTGCAGAAAAAATTTTATTAGCTCATAATATTAATGAAGGAGATGTTAGTCCGGGGAAGATTATAAACGCAAAAATCGATCTTATTATGAGTCATTTTGGTACTGCAAAAGTTTCCCTAGATTTTAACAAAATCAAACCTTCCCTAAAAAGAAAGGTATTTGATCCGAATAAAATTGTAGTACTATTTGACCATTATAATCCAGCTCCTACAGAACGATGGGCTGCTGTTCATAATATGATTAGAAACTTTGTAAAACAACAAGGAATTACTAATTTTTATGATATTAAAGAAGGTATTTGTCACCAAGTTCTACCTGAAAAAGGTCATGTCAAGCCAGGTATGTTAATTGTAGGTGGTGACAGCCATACGACGACATATGGTGCTTTCAATGCAGCAGGTTGCGGTGTGGGTAATACTGATCTTTTTTATGCATATATTAAGGGGGAGTTGTGGTTTAAAGTACCCCAAACTATAAAATTCAATATTTCTGGTAAATTACCCCATAATGTAATGAGTAAAGATATTGTGATAAAAATTGCTGGAGATTATACAGCAGAAGTAGCGAATTATAAATCTATAGAATTTACTGGGAGCACGATGGAAAGAATAAGTATTTCATCAAGGATGACAATGTCTAATTTTGCTTTAGAGTTAGGAGCAAAATTTGCATTTGGTGTTCCTGATCAAAAAGTAATAGATTGGGTCAAAAAAAGAACAAATGACGTATTCAGTATAGTTAAACCAGATTCTGATGCGACTTATGAAAAAGTGTATGAAATGGAAATAGATGATTTGGAGCCCCAAATTTCTTGTCCTCATACGATAGATAATGTGAAACCTGTTTCTGAAGTAGAAGGTACAAAAGTTAATCAAGCCTTTCTAGGGTCATGTACAAATGGGAGACTTGAAGATTTAAAAGTAGCTGCTACAATCTTAGAAGGGAAAGAAATTCATAAAGATGTTAGAATGATAGTTACGCCTGCTTCAAAAAGTGTTTGGTTAGAAGCAGCAAAGACAGGCGTATCTGAGACTTTAATGAACGCTGGAGCTATTATCACGAATCCTAGTTGTGGTGCTTGTTTTGGTGGTCAGGGAGGACTACTTGCTCCGTATGAAACATGTATTTCTAGCTCAAATCGAAATTTTCAGGGACGAATGGGAAGTATCCATTCTAAGATTTATTTAGGGTCTCCTGCAACTGTGGCTGCTTCTGCTTTAAAAGGAGTGATAACAGATCCAAGAAAATATTAGGAGGTGATTGATTATTTCAACGAAAAATGAAGATTTTATAAGTATTCGTAAAGGCAATGTATGGGTTTTTCCTGATAATGTTAATACTGATGCCATATCACCAAGTCAGTATATTAATGATATAAAAGGAATGTTAAATCATACATGTGAAACCATAAATGCTAAATTTGCTAAGGAAGTTAAAAATGGTGATATAATTGTCGGGGGTAGAAATTTTGGGTGTGGTTCAAGTCGAGAAACTGCACCTTCAATTCTCCAACAGAAGGGAATTAACGCTATAATAGCAGAATCTTTTGCTCGAATATTTTACCGTTCATCATTTGCTATAGCTCTTCCTTTATTAGAAATTGAAGGTATTTCTAATGAATTTAAGACTGGAGATGAAATCCAAATTGATATTTTGGAAGCAGATGTATTAAATATATCAACAGGTAAAAAATTTAAAGGAAAGAAGATCGATCCAATTCTCTTAAAAATTCTTAAAAATGGAGGATTAGAAAAACAATTGCTTAAAGAATTGAAAAATGGAGTAGTTACATAGATACTTTCGCTAAAAAATTTCCATTTTCTTCTTTAGAGAGAATTTCGCAAGACATACTATCTTCTTGAGCACTCTTAATTAGAGTTTGAGGATCAATATGCAAAAGTTTAAATCTTTCTCCAAAAATTCGATTATATTCCATTTGCAGCTCAATCTCGCCAAAATAGCGTCCTAACTTACGGTTTCTCTCGTGGTATGCCAAGTGTTCTGGAATTTCGGTGATACTGACATCAATAGAGTCCAATAAAATTATACCTTCGGGATTTAAAAGCCTTTTTGAGTGAGTTAGAAACAGTTTCAATCCTGTTAAATCTCCTACAAAACCAATTGCGCGTCCCATTAGTAGAATTGTATCAAACTTCCCTTCATCTAAATCATACACATTTGTACATCTAACATTCTTCACACCCCTTTTAACCATAATGTCACAAGCGTGTGATGAAATATCAATTGCCCAAACATCTAGTCCCATTTTTTGGAGTTCAAGACTATGTGGTCCCACTCCCGCACCTATATCTAATACTTTTCCTTGACATAAAGAGATAGCATATTTTTCAATAGACGAAAAATCACTTGATCTCCGGAAACAATGTGAAACGTAATAATCATCTTGGTGCCCATCATCTCTGTGGAAGATCACTTTAGCTTGTAAATTTCCTTCATAATATTCTTTAAGAGCCAATCCAAATGGTTCCATTGATTTAAGGGTCATTGAATAATGATTTTTCTCTTATTATTTAAATTTTTTTTTATACTATTAGCGAACTCCTAAAAAGACTTAACATAAATTTGATTGAAATTTATAACAGTTAAAATATTTTCTACTAATAATTAAAATCTTATAAGTTGATGAAAAATTCCCAAATTAGTCGAGAATGAAGAAAAGAAATTCTCATTATTTCTAAATAAAGGTAGATGTGGAGGATGTAGAGCTTGCATTGCTGTATGCCCTACGGGAATTTTGGAACTGAGTGATGAATTAAATTATAGGATCGCTTACATTCCAAAAGTTAAGGAAGGTAAAGCCAAATACTGTACTGGTTGTAGACGTTGCGAATATGCTTGTCCTGACTGGTGTATTTATGTTTTAGATGAAAAAGAAACTCCAAATGAGAAGGCAAAAACTTAATGAGGTATTAAGATTGAGTATTAAAGAAAAAAAGAGATATTTACCAGAAGGTAAATATGTGTTGATGGGAAATATAGCAATGTCAGAAGGTGCGTTGTCAGCAGGCCTTAATTTTTTTGGAGGGTATCCAATCACTCCAAGCACAGAAGTTATTGAACATCTGGCCAGAAGGATGCCTGAGGTGGGAGGTGTATGCATGCAAATGGAAGATGAATTAGCTTCAATTAATGCCGTTATGGGTGCATCTCTAGTTGGTGCTAAAGCGATGACTGCAACATCAGGACCAGGATTTTCTTTGATGGTGGAAACTATTAGTATGGCTGCTTGTTTAGAAATCCCTTTTGTGTTTTGCGATGTTCAGAGAAACGGACCGGGTACTGGATTTGTTACCGAACCACACCATAATGATTTAGGTTTAATGCGATTTGCAGGTAATGGAGAATTTGGAGTTATTGCCTTAGCTCCAATGAATTGTCAAGAACTTTTTGATTTAACGATTACAGCATTTAACTTTGCTGAAACATATCGTTGCCCTGTGTTTCTTATTTCTGATGCTTATTTAGGACATCTTCATGAACCGCTATATATACCACCAAAAGAAGAAATTATTGATCGCGTTATTCCTCGTGAGTTACCTACTAAATTTGATAATAAGTATACATATTTAGATAATAATACTAGTAAGTATGTGATCCCTAAACCACCAATTATGGGAACTGATTATGTTCCAATGATGTTTCTCCATCAACCACACAGTCCTAATGGAATGTCTTCACGTAGACTGGCATTACCGTTTACAAGAATGTTGATAGATAAACTTACAACTAATATGGATAAGATTTCTTTCACAGAAGCATATAAATTAGATGATGCTGAAATCGTTATTATATCCTATGGATTACCAGTAAGAACTAGTTATCGTGCTGTTGATATGGCGCGCAAAGAAGGAATAAAAGTTGGAATACTAAGATTAATAACTGTATGGCCTTTTCCTGATGAAAAAGTCAAAGAAGTCGTAAAAGATGTTAAAGCTGTAATTGTTCCTGAATTGAATGTGACTGGTATTATCGCAGAACAAGTTGAAAGAGTAATGCCATTAGAGACACCACTTAGAAGAGTCCCTAAAGTATGCGATTTTCATCATCCAGATGACATTTTAAGAGCAATAAAGGAGGTGGCGAAATAATGTCCGGATTACCACCAATGTATCCAAGTGAGAAACCCGAGCATCCTTACCTTTCAATTTCAATGCCTGGAAAATATTTTAGAGGTTATTTCTCTCTTTTCTGTGCAGGATGTGGTTATGGGATTATTGGGCATCTATTTAATCGTGTATTTGAAGATGAAAAATTAGATCCTAAGTTATACCCTATAGTGATAGGAATTGGCTGTTATTCGCAAATATTATTAACCTTACATCATGTAACCCAAAGAATATTAGCATTGCATGGTCGAGCGCCTGCTTTAGCAACTGGTATGAAGATGGCAAATCCAAAAATGAAACCAATAATATTTTCTGGAGACGGAGATTGCTTAGGAATAGGAGGAAATCATTTTATGCATGTTTGCAGAAGGAATCTAGATTGTGTCATCCTTATTTTTAACAATAGTATCTATGCAATGACAGGCGGTCAAGGAGCACCAACAACTTTATTTGGGGCAATGAGTACTACTACACCTTATAAAATGTTTGAAAATAGGACAGACGGTGTCAAACTTGCACTTACTGCGGGTGCTTCTTATGTTGCACGAACAACAGTAGCCCACCCTCGCACGTTAATGAAATATTTCAAAAAAGGATTGAATCATAAAGGTACATCTGTGATCGAAATTATTACTCCTTGTATTACATATTTTGGAAGAAAAAATCTTGATAGCTTAGGATCTGAAGATTTGGGTATAAAAGGACAGAAAATGGATAATACAGGTATTATGCTTGATTGGATAAAAAAAAATACAATACGTATCAACCAAGCAAAATTTATGACAGAAGAGGAATTGCTCAATAAATATATAATCGGAGAATTTAGGTATAATCCTAATAAATCAGAATACTCAGACGAATATGCCAAAATAAAGAAAATTGCTATGGAGGACAATGAGAATGGTTAGATATGAAATATGTATTATTTTTATTGTTTAAATCATAAAAATGCGATAAAATTAATGAAAGATGAGGATAGATTTCGTCTTGTATGCTGATGCACTTAACCCCTATTAATTCCTATAATAATAATGGTGTGGGTTATGTGAATATCTTTATAAGCTTAAAAGATCTATAGCCTATTTTTTTCCTTTAATATTCTTTAATCAAAAAGTAAAAATCATCAAACTTACCTTATTTTTTCTTTAAATAATCTTCATTTTATATTACTTTAAATTTATTTCTAAAATAATAAGGTATGTCTAGATGTTTGAAAATTGTAGTCAGGATTTATCGCTTATATTTGCAGATCCAAATCATCACTACCTTTTTAGCAGCGTACTTACTATACCGGGGCTTAAAATTCTATTCAGGTTAAGTCATCTGGATAACAGATTCTTTCCTTATATCTTGAAACTACTAGAATATTTAACTTTCTTAAAATTACGGCGTGCTGCAGTGCTTAACAGATATAGTGGAGAGAATTTTATAATAGAGCCATTTGATTATTTAGTAGAATAGTGGGTGGTTTTCTTGAGTGAATTCGGTGATGATAAAGGTGAAGAGGATGAAGGAGAACTCCCATCTGAAAATGAAGGTTCTCAACCAGATGAAATTCCTGAGGAAGATGAATTTACTCCAAACGATGAGGGGTCTGAGGATATAGCTGAAGAAGAGGAATTTAATCCGAATGAAGATCCCAATGAGGTTCCCGAAGAGGAGGAATTTAATCCTAACGAAGAAGAACCTGAGGAGATACCTAAAGAGGAAGAGTTCAATCCCAATGATGAAAATCCCAACGAACTACCTGATCCTCTTGGACCAGATGACCTTAATCCCAGTAACACTGGAACAGTCACTGTAATAGTTTCAGAAGAATCTGAACATGAGCCAGA
>JBHLRJ010000138.1:0-10502 GCA_048882645.1 Candidatus Thorarchaeota archaeon | reverse complement strand
AAGAAGAATGAAGTTGCTATACTTGCCATGATAAATATTTTTTCGATACTTAATGGCATCCATGGATAATATAAAATTAGTATGACAATGACTATTAAAAATGTAGAAAGTCCTCCTGCGACAAGACCTTCAACAGTCTTATCTGGATTTGTTTTCAGATTATGTTTTCCATATTTTTTTCCAATTACACACGCAATAGCATCAGCACCAGTTGTGATTAAAGCAACAGCTCCAAAAATAGGAAATGGCATTAATAAAAAAGGAGTGAAAGACAATACTAAAGGAGTAGATGCAATAAAAGTACATTGCTCTTCTTTTCGCATCGCTAAATATAATTTTTTTGACCATTTGGGAAGCATGTAAAATTTATTTAATCTGGTAAGATCCCCAATTTGGAACATAATAACAAAACCAAAACCTATAGTTACAATCATCCAATAAGAAAAACTATAATTATCTAAACCCCACGGAGTCAAAACTCCAATGTCGTCGAGAATAAGCCCGATTGTCCAAAAAAAGAAGATGATAAAACAAGTAAATAGATGTAATACTTTCCTTCCAAATTCGCTTTTTAAATCATCTTTCCAATTTTTATTGAATTTCTCGCAGTATTTCGTATAATCTCTTTCTGCCATTATTTCAGGATGTTTTTTAGCGACTCGTCCATTATAGAGCAGCAATATTACCCAAAATCCCAATTCTATTATAAAAAGAGTTGAGGTAATTAACCATAGAATATTCAATACTTCCTGGCTTAAATTTGGAGAATTATGTTGATATATGAAAGGAAATAATATACCTGCCATTAAAAATAAGAACGCAATTAAAATCTCATTGGTTAATAATTGATTTTCTAGTTTAGTTTTTTTATTTTTTAAAGTGTAAACCAGTGTCAAGAAAAAATACGCAATTAAGATTAAGCTGGTCGGTAAAAAATACATCTTGTTAAGTTTTAAAGGTGAATTATATAAAAATTTTTATAAAGCATTTATAGAGATCAATTATCAATCCCTCAGAATTACTATATTATGAAAACCAACTTAATATGATTGAATTATACCCGAAATTAAAAAAGAATCTTATAAGTAAGTAGAGAAGACTGAGTCCAATAGGAGTTAATAAATTGTCTGAAAGGTTTAGAGGTTTATCAGTGATGATATCGAAAACTAAAAATGCACATGCAAAAATAAGAGCCCAGAAAAAACCAATAAAAAAAACACAAATTAGGAAAGCAGATAAAAATCCAGCAATAGTGCCCTCCCATGTTTTCTTTTTATTCCAAAATATAGGTTTTTTACCAAACCTTATCCCAATTTGACTAGTCATTAAATCTGCTATCGAGCTTACCCCTAAGATAGCAAAAAAAACCATGGGAGGAGATATAAAAGCTGCAAACATATGTCCTATAAAAAAGACCAAGTACGTTCCATAATTTCTTTTTTCCTCTTCAGAAAGGTAGAATCTTGTGAAAAAGTTAAAAGAAAATGTAAATCGATGAGATTTTCGTGCAAATTCACTAGCTAAAGTTAAAAAACAGAATGTATAGAAGAAGAAAAAAAGAACATAATAAAACCAACCTAAAGAGTAAAGAATAGAAAAAATTAAGTTTGGATTAGATAATATGGTTAAATATACTAAAAATAGATTTTCTTCTAGGGGAATCATTCCCGAAGACGATTTTGTAATCGAAATGACAACTGATAAGCTTATGATCCAAAGAATTATCAAACTAATGAATACTAATACATGATTTAACTTGCGATAAACATCTTTTTTCACCTTACTCCATGCTTTTACTTTTTCATCCATTCTTGCTTTAAATTTTAAAATATCTCTTTTAAATAATTTTTTATATAAATTGGATAGACCTGTAGAAATTAAGGTAAATACTAAACTCGATAGGATCGGTATACCTAGAAATAATCCCCAAATAGGAACAATTAAAATTTGAAGAACTGCATCTCGATTCATTATGAAAAGGAAATAAACTACGTGAGAAAAGACAAAAATTAACGTACTAATAGCTAATACATTGTTCAATCGATAAAATTTACGGGAATAAAATATATAAAAAAACACAACAACAATATATGAAAGAATTAATAACGAAAACCACAGATAAAAGAAATTCATAATAAGTGAGGATAGAAAAGTTATATTTTCGATAATAATAAACTAAACATATACATATTTAATGAGATTCAAATTATAAATCTTTAAACAAGAATAGAAAAAATTTCTTAAGATATACTTATAATTTGATTGAACACTTCCCTAGGGGGATTATGAATATTGAAAAAAATAATTTTAGCATCAAAATCACCTGATCGAAAGAAAATTTTAGAAGATTTAGGAATTCCCTTCGAAATTTATATTACAAATGTTAATGAAGAAATGTATAAGGGAGAAATCACTGATCCCATTGAGCTTGCCATGAAGTTAGCGGAAACTAAAGCAATAGAAGCTAAAAAAAATCTAGAGGAACTGAATCAAGATGCTATAATTATAGGTGCAGATACAATAGTTGAAGTTAAAGGAGAAATTATCGGTAAAGCCTTTAATGAGGAAGGAGCTTTCAATATTATTAAAAAATTGAGAGGAAAAACCCATAATCTTATAACGGGAATTGCAATTACTGAATCGAACCAATCAAAACTTATTATTGATTATGATCTTACAACTGTTGAATTTCTCTATCTCTCTGAAGACGAAATATGGCATTACATCAATACAAACGAATGGAAAGGACGAGCAGGAGCTTATTCAATAATGGATAGAGCAAGTTTATTTATTAATAGAATTATAGGGTCTACATCAAATGTAATAGGGTTACCTATGCATAAAATAAATAAAATCTTAAAGAGCGAATTTGAGATTAATTTGATTCAAATATAACACGATGTTTATCCTTCAGAAATTTTTCTCCAAACTTTTAGATTTTCATAGAACTTTAGAATCTTTTCAAATTTCAAAACTAGATTCTCATAATAATCTCTGTCAGCATACTTCATTAGAGAAAGCTCTTTTGCAAGATTAATTTCATTCTTATATCGTTGTATTTTTTCGTCAATCACATAGCATTTTCAGAATAGGTCCTATTTAAAATGAAAAAATATGGTGATATTACCTCAACAAAAAATAAGAATTTATCTAACGATATTTATGTAGTATATTTGAATATAACATAAACTAATGAGGAGTATAAATACTAAAAATTTCGAGTTATACTGATTTTATTTATAAATTCTGAAGTAAATGCTTTTATAATCTAACAACATTATAGAAGATATTATTTAATATGAGATGATATCAATTGGCTAAAAAATATAAAAATCAAAAATGGATGCTGTTACTAACAATTTTAGGCGCAGTAGTTGGCTTAATATACCTAATACTAAGATTAATCCCCTCAATAGGAACCCAATATCAAGTATATCCCATTGAAGTAATAGGACAAGTTATAGTCAGCTGGATAGTTGGATTAATAGTAGTGATTTTAACATTTTGGGTTGGCTTGAGACCTAATGCACCAATTCCATTTCATTGGGTAATTCTTTTAATTTTTGCGATATTGCTGATTATTTTCGTTGATATAATTGCTGGTGTACTAGTTCTTATTGCTTTCTTAATCGGATTAATCGAAGATATTAAATAACATATCAGAAATGAAAGAATATATAACTATATTATTTTTTTTAAATTTTTGTTTTTTCTAAGAAATATTTGACCATTTCTCCAGCAATATTTGTATCTGTAACAGTTTGGAGAGCAGTAAAACCTGGTATTGAATTTACCTCCAAAACTAAATATCCTCTCTCGCTTTCAATTAAATCTACCCCTGCAATTTCAGTTTTTGTCACTTGAGCTGCTTTAATTGAGAGATTCTTTATCTCTTCTGTAATCTCTATTGGTTTTGCTTTGGCTCCTGCATAAATATTTGTTTTCCAAGTTTCGCCAATTCTATACATCCCCGCAATAACTTTATCACCCAAAACTAAAACTCTAATATCTCTATTTTGATGTTCAACAAATTCTTGTAGGTAAAATACCTCATTTAATCTTCCTAAAGAATATAGAACATTCTCAGCAAATGCTCTTTCATTTAAATGGGTAATTCCAATTCCTTTTGAACCAAAAAGTGGTTTAAAAACACAATTTCCTCCCAAATCCTCAAAACTTTCTAAGGCAGTGGTAGGATCTTCACAAATAATCGTCCTAGGAGTTGGTATTTTATGTTTTTCCAAAAAAATTGAAGTTAAGAATTTATCACTTGCAATCTCTAGAGCTTCTCTAGAATTTATTAACCTAACGTTATATTCTTCAATCGCTCTTAAGATATCAAGTCTAAAAAAAATCTTTTGAGTAGCACCAGCACCAAATCCTCTTACTAATGCTGCTCTAGGATTAAGCTCATCAAATTTTTTTTTGAAATTATCTTGAAATGAAATCATAACTTTCATTGATGAGGGAATAAAATAATCAATATCAACTTCTATTTTTTTAAACTCTTTACTTATAATCTGTACTTCAGGATCTGAAGGATTTGGTGTTATTATGATTGATTTAATCTTCTTTTCACCTTGTAAAAAATTACTTAATTAATCAATAGCATTAATTTTTAAATAAATTTAATTTCTTATAAAACATATATGAATTCAATGGATCTAAGAGAAAACAATACTGAAATTGAAAAATTATCACTGATGTTTAGTAAACTTCAAAATCTTTATGATAATAAGCAGGAACAACTTGAACAATTACAATCAGAGATAAGCGATCTAAAAGAAGTATTAAATTTTCTTCAATCGTTAATATCAAACAAATCGTTTCAGAGTGCGGATCAAATTTATATAAAGTCTTTACAAAGAACTGAAGAAAATCCGGTTGAAGAGGAGAAGATCGAAGAAGAAACTGTTGAGGAACAATATTTTATAGAAGAAGTTCCTAAAGAAAGAGTAAAAGGTACTATCATTAAACGGAAAATATTCTCATCTGAAAATGATGAAGAGTCAAAGTTATTATGTGTTTTAAATTTTTTTGATTTTAATAGAATTGAAATTAAATTAATTAATCCTCAGGAGCTTTTTATAGAGGAAACTTCTGATGAGTTTATTCAGGTTTTTTTAAAAGGAGCACTGGTAAAAATCAAGGATGCTAACCCTGATATAGATTTAACATATGATCATTTTAAAAATTCAAATCTAATAGAACGCATCATAATATCAAATTTGAAATCAATTCAAGAATATGATTTGATTACTTCAAAAATGAGAGAATTATTAGCTAAACAGACAAGTAGCTAAGATAGTTTAGTTTTTAAAATTAGATGTGGATCTGTTCTTATGGATTACATAAAATTATATTGAGATAATATATTGTTTAATTAAAATAGGAAAAATTAATTATTCAGCATTCCTTTATATTTTAAACGAAATTAATAACAAGAGTGTAGGAATATTGGCAAAAAAAAAATCTTGGCTACAAATGCCTATAATTCACTCTAAATTCCATGATGCCAAATTAGAAAGCATTTTAATTAATAAATCGTTAGACTTATTGACTGGAGACAAAGGAGAAGCCCCCTCTTTTTTATTTCTTTCAGGAGCTTTTTTTGATGTGAAATCATTTGCTTATTCAGGATTAAGAGCCTGGAAAGGGGCTGTGAAGCCCTCAGAATCAAATGGAGGAAGAAGACCTGTACTAGAAGCAACTTTTGCCTCATTATCAGTATATTTGAGTTCTCTTCTTGCATTACAATCAGATTTCTTCTTCGCATATGATGAAATAAAAGATATTCTATTAGAAAAAAAGAGAGAAGATCTTTGGGCAATAGTTTCAGAAAAACTCCCCTTTATCTCTATACCTCCAAAAGAAATGTATGGATCCCAAGTTTCTCCAATATCTCCCTATTTTGTGATAAAGCAAGATGAAGAAATAACTCTAGGAGAAATTTATCCATCTACATATTTGTCTAGTGTTATTCATAACATTAAAACACGGTTTTTTGTATTTTATCAATATCAAGGATATTCTGCATTTGGCTTTTTTAATGCACTCCCCGAATTAACTAATTTTGGATTTGAAGAACATGCACGAGATTTTGATGATGAACCTACCTCAGAGAATTTAATTAAATATTCATCAAACGCAAAAAATGTCAAAGAAGTTCTAATTGCACTTATTCATGCATATAACAATGCTTTACTTGAGCAGTTTTTAATTCCTGACTATGAATTGCTATTAAATAAATTGTTGGAGGGAGAAATTTAATGGTAAATATTGGTTTGTTAGGAGATGTTAGTGTTGGAAAAACAAGTATCCTCCGCCTTTTTGTACGGTATTTAAAAAAAGGTGATATTGAAAAAGTAGAAGGAGGGCAAAAGTGTTCAGTAGTTAAAGCTGATTTTTCTGGTGAAGCAACAGTACCAGGAGGAGACAAAGAAAATGCCTTAGATGAAAAAGAAACAAAAACCATACACCCTAACCGAATTGTGTTTCGAGAAGATGCAACCAATAAAGCTCATACGATATTTGCTCCCGGTGGCGATCGGAAAAGGGCCGTAGTGAAAATGGGTATCATTACGATATCCCGTATTGCTACTCAAATAATCGCTGTATTTTCATGTGATCGCGATTTAACTCCTCAGTTTGAATTTTTTAATGATGTACGGTTCTTTCCTGATCAAATATATGTCTGTATCAATAAAGTAGATCTAATCCAAGGAGATAAAGAAAAAACAATTGAAGATGTATCAAACCAAATAATTGAGTTTTTTGAGAAACGAAAAATTTCGATAAATGAGATCTTTATAACCTGTGGGGAAATTATTGAAAATTTTGATGAAGTTGAGAAATATAACAATAGAGTTGCTGAGATGATATTAGAAATTACAACAAAATAAAAATTTTTCACTCTCAGTCTAAACAATAAATTTATTTCTCTTGATCTTTTAATTTTAACGCGAATTTAGTGAAAAGCTTATTTAAATCTAACTGATATCCAATAAGAGGAGTTAACCTCACTTCATTTTTATGTAGATCTAAATCAAGATATCCCATTTCACTTAATTCTTTAAGGTCATCAATAACTTTTTTCTTTTTCCTTATTTCTTTTAAATCTCGCACTTTTCCAATACCATTGTTTTCGAGACAACAAATTAAACTACAAAACAAAGTTGCTGCTAATCTTGGTTTCCCCTCGAAGGGATTAGCTGATATAAAATCCGATGAACGTGTTTCAAAAGCAATATACCAGCGAGTATTTAAAGGATTGAATCGAATTTGAAGTCCAATTGGCTCAAGATAATTTGATAAGTGAATAATTAAATCTTGAAAAAAAATGGATTCATTTTTACCTTTTAAATTCAAGATTTTAAGGATTTCTTCTTTCGTTGCTCCAATATGAAATTTATCTATCTTTTTACTCAGCAAATGCATTAAAACCGTCGTTTCATTCATAATTTTTAACAAATCCTCATATGTATAGATAATTAGTTTCTTTTTGATACTTAAGTTTTCCTAACTGGAGTAAATGTAAAACATACACAAAATTTTCATAAATTTTAATTTGATCTTTCTCATGTTCGAATATTTCATCAAACGAGCAAGGTAATTTAGGTATAATCAAACTATAGAAATTTAACATTTTCTCAGTAAATTTTTGCTCAGGAACTTCTAGTAAAAAGTTCTGTTTTATCTTAATTTTATCTAGATGTGTTATCAATGAAGGGTAATTTCTTTCAATACTTAGCTTCTCATGAGAAGACTCAAGAACCTCTAGTGAAAGAGATTCAATATTAAATGGTTTTATCCAACAATCTTCAAATAGCTGATAGAATTCTGACTCGCTTGGATTTGATTTTAAATAATTAAAAAATGCTTCTTTTCTATCTAAATAGTTAATTAGGCTTTTTAACTCTTCAAATTTTCTTTGTAAAAGGTCAATGGCACTTTTGTACGATTTTGAATACTTATCGAGATTACGAATATTTAATGAATTTTTTAAATTTTCAAAAATTGGAACCAATTCTATGTCCAATAAAAAAATCTCACCCGTTATTACTTTATTGTGAATCTCCTCCAACTTTTGGTTTATTTCTTCAGAGAAATCTTGTTTATCTTTCATAATGATTTATTTATTCCTTTTTTACTAATTTTGGTTTGAAAACCGAAGAAATTTCATTTTTTCCTACTCGAGCAATACCAATTATTTTTTCTGCTAGTAAAAACAATGATGTTGATGATTTAGGTAAAAACATGAATAATTGAATCGGATTTTGTTCTAATGTTGATTTAATCAATTGATAGGCTACTTCAGAATTCTTTTCATCTAGAAACATACCTGCCTCATCAAGCATACATAGAGGAGATGGTTTTATTTCTTGAAGGGAGAGGATCAAGCATATTGAAATAAGTGAAACTTGCCCTCCACTCAATGCTGTAAAGGACTTTAGCTGTTCTTTGGAAGTTGCGGCTTTAATATCTACACCTAAATCTTCAAAATTACCTGTGAGTTGCAATGAACAATATGACTTAATCTGAGAAACCTTAAACTTTTGATTAACTTTTATCTGTAAGTTCTCAAGGACAACACTAAACTTATTATAATAAGTTTTTTCCAATTTTCCTTCTGTTCTTATTGCAGCTTTAATATCTTTTTCTAGATCCCTTTGATTTTTATTAATTTCCTTAAGGGATGCAATTATTTGGTCTTTTTCAATGAGTAACGAATCATCAACATCTAAAAATTTAAGTAATTCTTTATCCACCTCAGAGATATTTTCATTTATCTCTTCGATTGAACGAGGTTCAACTAAATGTTCAATAATTAATGGTCTAATTTCAGAATTGATGCGCTCTAGATCTTCTCTTTTTGTCCCCAAATCTTGATTAAGTGCATTTAATTTTACATTTTCTTGTTCTAAATGTAATGTAATTTGTATGTTTTTTTTTTCGATTTCACTTTTTTCTGTTTGATAATCGAATTTAATATTTCTTAAATGAATAATCTCTTTATCAATTGTCTCCAGTTTTTCTTCTGCATTTTGTAACTCACGGTAAGTATCAAAGGCAGTTTTATCTGCCTTCTGAAATTTCTCTTTTTTTATTTCATAATCTGATTTTATGAGTTGTAGGTTGTTATTATGATTACTTATTTTTTTTTCAATTTCTTTCAAAATTTCTGAATTTTCATCTTGTTTCAATGACCATTTCTTTTTTTCCTCACTTAGTATTGATAATTTATCTGGAATTTCGTTGAGTCTATCATTCCACTTAAAAAAATCAGGATCTGTCTGATCTTTCAATTCTTTTATTTTGAAATCTAAATTTTTTATCTTATTTTTAATGGTAGCGTTATTTTTCTCTAAATCATGCATCTGGGAATATAATTGATTTTTTTTAGCTGTTATTCTCTGTTTTTGATTAAAATTGTATAAAAGATCATTGAAGGATTCTTTTTTCTTAAAAATTTCTTGTTGAATATTATCAAACTTGGATTGGTTAACCCTTAATTCGGATACAGAGTCATTTATACCTTTAATCTCCGATTCTAAGACATCTGACTGCTCTTTTTGTGTTACTGCACTCAATAATCCCTTTAATCTTTTTACAAAAGGAGTTTCATAAACATATTTGTAAGATATAATTTGTTCGCCTGCTAAAGTTACACATTTCCCCTTAAAATCAAGTTTATTATAAAGCTGTCTTCCTGAATGATAATCCTTTACAACTAGACAATTTTTAACCTTTGAGTATATTACTTTTTTAATATCGATGTCATCATCGATAATTTGTATAAGCTCTACCAAATAGCCAAGAACTCCATCTGCAGAAATTCCAGCTAGAGGAGTTATTCCTAATTTTTTTGGTAAATATATATTACAATATGCCCGATATTTATCTTTTAGTCTTCTTAATAAATTTAAAGCATCCCAATCCTCGGCGATAAAACTATATAGTAGTTTTTCCCCTAACACTGATTCAATAGCATAACTCAATTCGTCATTATATTTTAAATATTCAATTATAGGTCCCTTGACCTTCATATCTCTTCTTTTGATTTCGTCTTTAAGGATAGAGATACTTGGAGGAAGAATAACTCGACGTTCTCTAAGAGATGCTTGTAAAACTTTCAATTTTTTTAATTTTTTAGATTTAACAATTTCCAATTGTTTTATTTCAGAATCCATCTCAAAAATTTTTAAATTGGTGTTTCTTAGTTCTTTATCAAGTTCCTGTAATAAATTTTTTGAAGGATTTTCTAAAAACCACTTGTTTTTTTCTAATTTATGTTCGATATCTTTAAAACTCTGAAATAATTGGTTAATTTCATCATTAATAATATTAATTTTCTCCTCATTATTTTGAATTTGTTCTTGCCTCTCATTTTTCTCGTCGACTATTTTATTATAATCCTCTAATAATATTTTATTTTCTTTAACTTTTTTAACTAATTGTCCTTGCTCCTTGATAAGGCTTTCAACTTGTTCATCAGTTTTCTG
>JBHLRJ010000137.1:0-10646 GCA_048882645.1 Candidatus Thorarchaeota archaeon | reverse complement strand
AAATTCGATGAACATCAGAAATTAAAGCGAATTTTTCAAATGAAACGCGTACATTTTTATTTTTATATGGAACATGGTGTGTAATGGAAGGTATAGTAGCTCTTAGACCACCAGTATAAATTAATTCATGGTGTATAAGGCGGGAAATATCATCTCTTCCTCTTGGTGTTGGAATAGAATCTATGATAGGAATTACATCAATTGTTGTAGAACCCGCATCAATTAAAATGCAAGTATCTATTACTTTTCCTAAGAAAAGACCAGTCGATGCCCAATTCGCAGCTGCAATTGTAAAAAAGTCGGATTTAGCAGATTCCCACGAGATAAACTCAGCTTTATTTGTGATAAATCTCAATTTATTTTTCTCAAATATTTTGTTTAATGCATCTAATATGGTTAAAATACCTTCCTTCTTTGTTTGAAAAGCATCCGAAAGTTCAGCTGTAATTGTAACTGCAATATAATCTACTTCTAGCAGGACATAATTGTTTTTTATGATTAGATTTTCTATTATTCTTTTTAACATATCAGGAATATCTGCTATAGTCTTCTCCCAGAAAGGAAAATATTCTATATATGAAAATGATTTAATTACATCTTTCTCTTCGAAATGAGCTAAAGCTGCTTTAGTATTAGCTCCTCCAATGTCCAATCCTAAAATTATCATAGAATGCCTTATTTCTTCTTTTTCCTACGACTAATTTGTTCTAGTAATTCTAAAATAAAACCAAATTTATCTTCAGTATCCAAATAAGTAAATCTGACATTTAGGACGCGACCAGACTGCAGAATTCCAATTCCCTTACTTTTAAATTCCTCGATGTATTTATCCCTGTCTTCAATATAAATAGCAACATGGTGCAATCCCTCTTTACCTTGGTCTAAAAATTCTTTATATGAACTATCTCCGTCAATCCATTTAATTAATTCGATCTGGGTGCTCCCTATACGACTAATAGCGACTTGACTTGTAACCATTGATTCTTCTCCTCGAAATTGAATAGCATGTGGCATGGGACTTGTTATTATAAATTTAGGAAGACCTAGAAGATTTTCCATGATCTTTGCTTGTTTTTCTATATCTTTAAAAACAAAACCTAACTGATCAACTTTTAAGCTTCCAAAGTCAATTTTGAAATTTTCCATAATTTTTGTTATATTTTTAGATATAAAAAAATTGTGTACGACAGCTAGATATAAAATATGGGACTGTCCACTAGTCTCATTTTCCCTTGATTAGAAACAATAAATCTTTCCATAAGGCAGGTAATTATTTAAAATTATTATTGCCGTTATAAACCCTTTCGAAAATTAAGGGCTTGTAGTAAATTATCAGTGCATATTCTGGGTATGTTTAATTCGACAATCTTTTTAAGGCTATACTCATCATTCACATCCCAAGCATGAACTTGAATACCATGATTCAAAATTTTTGATAAAACTGCTATGGATAACTGAGTTGGGTGTAGATGAATCGCTTCTGCTCTTGCCAATCTAGAACGCTGAACTGCGAGATATGCTATTACATCAGGTTTCATCCATGATTCTGAGCGAGGGAATAATAAATTGGTTGTAATACCAGGGCATTGCTTTCTGATAGTATTAAGTAAAATAGGTTCGTAAGAAGTTATTTCTATATGCTTCCATATATGTTTAAAACGATCAAGGACTCTACCAATTATTTCTGATGATTCTGGTTCTGGTCCTTTGATTTCAATTTCTAACCCGATTTGATCACCAATAGTATCTAGAACTTCATTGAGGGTTAAAATTTTGCATTTATCTGTCGTATAGTCATTTTTCTCCCGAAATTGAATCCTTTGAAGTTGATCATAAGTAAAATTAAAAATTGATCCAGAAGTATGAGTTAACTCTTCAAGATAGAAAAAATGGTAGATCACAGGGATATGATCTGAGGTTAATCGAACGTCGAACTCAATAGCATCAGCACCAAGTTTGATTGCGTATTGAAAAGTGGGCATTGTATTTTCTGGTGCTTTAATTGGAGCCCCCCGATGAGCTACAATTTGGAAATTCTTCATTATAACTTATTAAGTGATAAATTTTGAACATAACGATTTTTAAGATACTCAATCAATATATCTAGATTTTCTCCCGTCAATGCATTAGTTAAAAAAATATTATCCTCACTTAGATTCAATTTTTCCTTTAAAGATAGAATTTCAGATTCTTTAGCTAAATCTATCTTATTAAATACTATTAATATTTCAATTTTACCATCTTTAGAAAAATTTTCTTTTATTTCATGAAATAATTCTAATTGGGAATCTACATTATAACCACACGCAGGTGTTGGATCGAAAACGAATATGATCAAATCAGATATAAGCCTTAATGCTAGAATTGCTTGCAATTCAATTTTGTTTCTTCTTGCCATAGGTCTATCCAGAATTCCAGGGGTATCAAGGCATTGAATTTTAGTCTTTTCGAATTTTGAAACGATTTCCATATGACCCATCTTCAATTGTTTAGTAGTAAAAGGATATTCCTTAACTTCTATCTTTTTGTTTGTTGATATATTTTTTACGATGCTACTCTTGCCAACATTCGGATATCCGGCGACTACTATACATGGCATAGTGTAATCTATTGAGGGTATTTGTCTTAAGCTCCCTCTTATAGTATTTAAATATTCAAGATTACTATTTTGTTTATTGATGATTGATGATATTCTTCCAAATGCTGCTCTACGTAAACGATCCCCTTCTTTAGGTATTTCAATTTTTTTTAATTGATTTAAATGTTCTCTCTCTATTCTACGGAGTACAGCTATTATGCCATTTAACTTTCCAAGTGATAACTTTAATTTATCAATATCTACTAAAATAGAAGCTAGTTCTCTATAGAAATCAGGAAGATCGTCGATAATTGGTATCATTCTAATAATTTTTTCGATTCGATCTATGAGCTCTTCAATCGCAACCTTTACACGTTTAGATTCTTTTTTTTTAGCCTTAATTAGGATCGAGGCATTTTTTGAGACTTGAGCAGAGCTCTTCATTGCCCTTTTAAATGAAATATCCAATAATTCTTTTGAATTAGGAACATGATAAAATTCATCAAATGGATTCTTCATAAAAACCAACATCAATCTTAATTTGAATTAAAGGGACAAAAGGTAGTTCAGATTTTTGTTCGTAAATCTGATAATTTCTTTTCGATTTTTTCAATTTCACTAGAGAGATTAATTATATCTTGAGGGATTGATCTATATAATTCTAAAATGTATTCATATCTTCCTATTACTCTTTTATATTTACCTAATTTTTCCTCTTTATTTGCCTTCTCTACTAAAAGGTTAACTTTTTCCAGGTTTTTTTTCATTTCTGGAGTAATAGCTTTCTGTTCTGTGAAATTTTTGTCATGATATTCGTGTTTTTCCCTTAATGTTTTATCAACTCGTTGTTGAAATTCTACCTCACTTTTAGTTTTTATAATCGAATCTTGCTGTTGAAATTTAATCAAATTCTTTAACTGAGCTAACCTTTTATCAATCATACCAATCTTTCCCTGATATCCTAGATTTGAATAAATTTCTCTTGCACTTTCTAATAGTGAAATTGCAGACGTAAAATTTTTTTTAGTAAATTCTTCTTTAGATTGCTTTTCTAATTTTTCTGCTTCTTTTTCTAAATCATCATAAGGTCCTGGCATATGTTATCACAATAAATATATTGATCTATTATAAAATACCTTTTTCAAACAAGTACTTGAGTTCTACATACTAAAAGGTTTTTAAAAATAAAAATTTACCAAATTTGGAATTTTTAAGAAGAAAAACTTTTAAATTGACATTGATTATAATCTAAAAATTAATCATGATTTTCAAAATTTGAAAAACAACTAATATCCACAGGTTTTTTTATGAAAAAGTTTAGAGTTGGTATCCTTGGTGCTACAGGGACTGTTGGGCAAAATTATATTAAGCTCTTGCAAGGGCATCCATGGTTTGAAATTCTAGATGTTGCTGCATCTCCTAGATCCGCTGGAAAATCCTATGGAGATGCTGTTAGAGCAAAATGGCAAATGTCAATTTCCATTCCCGATGATGTCAAAGAGCTGATTGTAAGAGATGTCCAAGATTTTCAAACTATACCCCCTAATCTTGATTTTGTATTTTCTGCTATTACCATGCCAACAAAAGAGCAGATTAAGGATTTAGAAATCAAATATGCCAAGCGAGGATTACCAGTAATAAGTAACAATTCAGCTCATCGTTGGACTCCTGATATACCTATGATTATCGGTGAAATTAATCATAAGCATGCTGATATTATACCTATTCAACAAAAAAATAAAGGATTCACAAAGGGATTTATAATAGTGAAACCTAATTGTTCAGTTCAGAGTTTTCTTACTCCAATCTACGCATTAGAAAAGGAAGGTTATAAAGTAGAAAAATTAATAATTACAACTTTGCAAGCTGTTTCAGGAGCAGGTTATCCAGGTGTCCCATCATTAGATATAGTAGATAATATTGTTCCTTATGTACCTTCAGAAGAAGAAAAAACAGAAAAAGAGCCTATGAAAATTTTAGGGAAAGTAGGTGAACATGAAATTGAAGATGATACCTCTATTCAAATTAGTGCCACGTGTACAAGAGTTCCAGTTTCGGATGGTCATACTGCCAGTGTTAATGTGAAATTTAAGGAAAAAATACCAACTAAAACTGAAATCATTAAAATCTGGACATCATTTAAGTCTGTTCCTCAAGAATTGGACTTGCCGTTTGCCCCAAAAAAACCAATTATCTATTTAGAAGATATTGATAGACCTCAGCCGAAAAAAGATAGAGATAATGATAAAGGAATGGCTGTAACTATAGGAAGATTAAGAGAAGACACCGTTTTTGATTACAAATTTGTCTCGTTAAGCCATAACACTGTAAGAGGTGCTGCAGGCGGAGCAATTTTAAATGCAGAGTTATTAGTACATAAAGGTTTTATTAAATGATCAAGAGATCTTTTTCTTTATTAGAATTCATGTTTGTCAATTAATATCGGCAGAATTAATTTAATAAGGGAAAGGGTTCTTTTCTTTTGGATTAATTGATATAAGGGTATCTCGGGAAACATATAAAAATACTTTTGATTTTTCAACATTTTCAAGGTCTTTAATTTCGAAAATAAAGATAATTTTGAGTGCCCAAATATAAATTCTCGAATTAAATTTTGAAGCAGTATTTTATCAAGAATGAGAATATTTGAGATAAATCCATATTGGTTTGAGAGTTTTAATCTTAGGGATTCAAAAGAAGTGAGCTCCCCTTCTAACTTTAGTTTTTTCTTGTTAATAGAATGTATTTTCACTAATGTCTTGTTCTCAACTTCAAGTAAAACGACATACCTTGAATGATCTTCCAAATATTTATAATAGTTAATTTTAGAATTTTTATCATCAGACGTATCTGAAATAATTACCAGAATTTTAGAGTTTAATCCAAAAAAGTTCGTAAACATTGTAAAAAATAGGGGGGGAATCGCCCAGTGAGATACTTTTCTAAGGTTTATGTTATACCCTAAAAGTTTTAGTAAAAATCTTTGAAGAGTATTATATATGGAGGGCTTAGGTCTTATATACCAATGATTTTCATAATCTCTAAACCCAAATAAAAGCTTTTGAAATAAAAACTGTAAATCTTCTTCTTTTAAGTTAACTTGGTAGTTAAAAATATCCTCCAAGATTGAAATAATGTCATTTTGGTTTATATAATAAACCTTCTCTGACTTCAAATTTTCTCTTACTACCTCTAGAATTTCATTCTTCGTTAATCCGTCCAGATTAACGTTTAGGTCATTTGGGGTTAATAATTTGAATACTAGGTATGGTTTATCGTTTTTCGAAAGAATAACTTTTTGTAAATGTAAAATTATTAACAAATGTTTGGAACCAAATATAAATGAGAGATTAAATTCTGGTAAAAGAAGGTACATTAACCTAAAAAGCTTTTTTAGTTTAATTCCATCTAAGAAAGCTAAAAATTCTTTTAAAAACTTAATGAAGTTTGGTTCGGGGTAAATTTCTATTAATTCTTGTTCAAATAATATTTGCACCAAATCAAGAACATTCATTATTAAGATATCGCGAGGAATATCTTCCATACCTATACAGTGCTGATTAATAATATCGATTGCTTTTTTCTTAAAAATTCGGATTGATGAAACTCTAATGCCTTTCTTTTTACTCATCACATCCATAATCCTATCATAGAATCGATCGATATTTTCAAAATCCTTTCTATGGAATTTAAAAAAATCAGTCGGCAATTTTTCAATTACCTCGTGAATTCCCGCCTTTTTTGTTTCATAAAGATATTGACTAATAACTTCCTTATGATCATTGGTGATTATAATGTCTACAATATTCTGCTGATCGTTGATAAATTTGGGATAGAGAACATTGAAAAGGTGATATAGGAGAAAAGGGTCAACTTCTATGGAGAATAAAGGAATTTTCACCTTTGTATCTACTATTCTAAATTTTTCTCCTAAATCTATATTCGAATTATATTTAAGGATGGCTCGCCAATTATCTCTGAATTTTTTGTTAAGCAATGATTTAAATCACCCCTAGCGCTTTTAGATTTTTGTTAATTTTTGAGTTTATCCACATGTCAAAGATTTCTTTACAGAAAGTTAAGTTAGGCATGTTGTTCTTTCCATAATAATTTAATAACAACTCAACTGAATCCATAAAATCAGGTGGACATCCTGCTACTTCTAATATGTTTTTATTCGGTTTTACCTTTGTTTTAACGTTAGTTTTTTGTCTTTTTTGACCCTTTTGTTTTTTTAAAATAATTTTTTTTGTCTCATCTATAAGGCTTTTATCTACATTCTTTATAACTTTCCTAAAACTACTATTTTTAGTGCTTTTAATAGCACATTTACCATATAATATGATATTATCATTATTAATGGGCTCTGAAGGATTTTGACCTATTAAAAACGCATTTTTAGGATTATATTTCAGATCTTTTGTTAGATGAGTCTTCATGAAATTTAGGAGATGATATGCACGGTGCTGACATCCTGAACACATTTTTCCAGCATATATCTTTATATTATGTATTTTAATATCCTCTAGTTTAGATTTACATAAATTAATATTAATAACATTGTCTTTGACTTTTTCACCTAAAACGGTTATATTTTGAAGATCTTTAACTCCAAGACCTCTTTTGTTTGCTTCTTGAATTAAATCATTATCGTATGGTTCAACTTTCATTAACTTTAGTGTTATCAGATCTACCGCTACAGCATCATTTCCGACAGCTACAATGTTAGTCTTCTTTATGGAGGAGTCATTATAAATATAGGGGCCAGCACCTTCCATTACATAAAATAAATCATTAATAACTAAGTCTGGTTTTTTGATACTATACACATCAAGAATAGTTGAGATTAGATCCCTTTTGTATTGATCTAATGAAACATATTTATCATCAATTTCTTCCTCTTCCCTAATTTCTTGATATTTGGAGGAAACAATTGAAAATGAGTTTAAAATTGAGAGATTTAGTTTAAATAAAGGATTTACATTAACTTGATTGACAGAGATGAGCTTATCTGAATTAACTATAATTTTTGGGATATAAAACTCTTTATTACCAATCGTTATAGTTGAATAAGATTCATCTTGTATTTTCTTAATTTGTTCCTCCTTTAATTCTTTCTCTGTAAAAAGATTGCTGTTATCTAGAAAAGCTAAATCAACTCCGAGATCATTGAAGAATCTTTCTAAATTTAACATGTTAGAAATGGTTTTTATGGGAATCCCTTTAAAGGGAAAACTTCCAACAGAGATATTTCTAGCTCCTGCTTCCTTACATGACTCTACAAATGCTACAAGCGTATCAAAATTTGTGTTTGTAGGAAACCCAGAAGGTAATTGTAGATTAAATTTAATAAAGACATTATCTCCCTCTTTTATGAATTTAGAGATACCCCCGAGGATTTCAATTCCGTCTGTAATACAAGCTTTAGGTGAAGTTCCTTTTACTAAGGCAACTTCAATGCTCTCTAAGTCAGATTGTCCACTCATAAATATTATTTACTAAATTCATTAAATAAATTAATAATATTAAATAATGAAAGAATAGAATTTTAAGTTAAGTGATAAAAAAGATGTTCAATATAAGTATAGACTATTCCAATGTAGAAATACCAGAAGATACTATTGGAGTTGATATGGGACAAACACTTTCCAAGGTTACATACATAGAAGACAACAAAATCCAATTATTTAGTATTCTCAATCAAACTGAATCTTACTTAATCGAGGAGATTTTAGAGTCAAAATTACACCAGTTCAGTAAAATTAACTTCACGGGAGGGAAAGGTTTTGAATTATTTCAAAACTACTCAACAAAAGTAAATTCAAGGTTAATTGATGAATTTGAAGCTAACGTTAGAGGAGTAGAAGTACTTTATAAAATTGATAAAAGTAAAGATTTACCCTCATCTTTAATCGTTAGTATTGGAACAGGAACTTCAATGGTTTTAATGAAAGATTCTGTTCAGCACCTCGGAGGAACGGCAATGGGTGGTGGATTTTTTATGGGAATACTTAAAATTCTATTTAATTTGGAGGATTTTGAAGAAGTCATGAATTTAGCGATCCAAGGAAATAGATATAATTTAGATTTGAAAGTATCAGACATCTATTCTCCAGATGATAATAGAGTCAGTATGTTATTTAGGGAGTTTACAGCAGCGACGCTTGGAAAAATTGACTTAAATTTTAATTGTAATTATCTACAAAAAGAAGATTTTATAAATTCGTTAATATGCATGATGGGAGAAAATATAGGCATTATTGCCACTTTAATGGCTGAGAACAATAATGTTACTAACATTGTTTTCTGTGGGGGATTCTTAAGAGGAAATAAAATAGGAAGGAAAATTTTATCTTTAATTTGTGCTGTTAACAAGAAGAAAGGGATATTTTTAAAGAATTCAGAATTTTCTGCTGCTGTTGGGGCACTGGTTTTATAAAATGTGCGCCGATTTGGAGATTTTTACTCATTGAATATAATTTCTCATAGAAACACTATAAATCGGCGCATTTTTAATAAAAATTACTTAATTATTAAATTTTTATAAAAAATTAAATGAATCTTTCAATTAATCTCTTGATAGGAGGTATTTAAAAGATTGGATGTTAAAATAATTTATAGATCAAAATGTATTTTTTAAATGCTTTCTTATTATAAAATGGTCAGTAATAACAAGTTAATGAGTCGAAATGATGGAAGAAACTAAAAAGAAAATTAAAGTTAATGGGCGTGTGAAAGAAAATCTTTTTCGAGCTATGAAAATAATGATGCAAAATCTCGAAGAGAATTGTATTCACCTTCAAAAAGATAAATACTTCCAATATACTCAAAAATTTGTTGAATTAGTCTTTGACGGTCTAAAAAATAATCGTAGATTCTTTTTATTAGCTTCTGGAAGAAGTGCTTTCATATTACAGTGTTTTGCAACTCGATTAGTTCATCTTGGAGCGAATGTATTTATGGTAACAAATTTAGCTTCAATACCCGCTCTGACTAGAGAGGATATATTGATAGTTCTCTCAGGATCGGGAACAACTAGTATTGTTGTTTCTCTTTTGAGTAATTATGTAAATTCTGTTCAACCACATGGAATAGTAGTAATTACTTCGCATCCTTCTTCTATTATTGGACGTATGGGAGATATAACAATTAAATTAAAAGGGCGTACAAAACGAGATCGGGTAAGAGGAGAAGAAGCAATATTAACACCAGAAGGGACAAATTTTGAAATTGCAGCATTTGTATACCTCGATTCAGTAATAGCGGAATTGGCAGTAAAACTAGGAAAGACTAATGAGGATTTATTGAAGCAACATTCTGAATCCATCTAATCCACAATGAGTTTTAAGTATAAATTTCCAGGAATTCTTAATTTATAATAAAAAGTTTACCAATTATTTCATTAATGAGCATTCTAATTTGAGAATAGATGGTACACTTTTTTGTAACATCCATTTTATATCTAATAAATATTTATCTTACTCATTTGTATTTGCAAATGTATTAAAGTGCTTTTTTTTATAAAATATGATAATAAGCATTTTCAATACTAAACCTTTATGGATTAATAAAAAACTGATGATAATAAAATGACAAACTTAACTCATAATGAAATACAAAATTTACCTTCGAGATTTGATACCGTACCATATAGTACATTCTTCAAATTGTGGTATGCCTTGCAAAAAGCACTCCCATCGAACATAAAAGGAGAGATTCTCACAAAGATTGGCCGAACAATTGGAAGGGAATTCGACGAAACAGGGATTGAAACAATAGATGATTTCATGACCCATTTACAACAATTTTTAGAACAAGAATGGGCGATCACCGATAATGCTAAGATAGAAATTATAAGAGACGAAAGTGGTCAGGTTTCTAAATTAATAGCTAAACAAGACAGCTGTAAAATGTGTTACGCAAATACATATTATAATCTTCATGATAATGGAAGCCCTTCTTGCATGTTTCCACAAGTAATGATGGGAATTTTATCAAAAGTAAGGAATATGTTCGGCTTCAAGAATTTGAGATATGAGGGTGTTCAGAAAGGCGGTGTCGGTGAATG
>JBHLRJ010000136.1:0-10760 GCA_048882645.1 Candidatus Thorarchaeota archaeon | reverse complement strand
ATCATACAAGTTCTTTAATAGAATGAATAATTCGAAATATTCGTCTTTTCCAGGTTTATTGATGCTATAGGTAAGTGCAGTAAGAATATCACTCAGTTCTAAGATAATATCAATCACGATTTTCATTATTGTTAAATTTTAAGAATTTAAATTCTTATGTTTTCTCAGATCTTTTGTCCTAATCTAATCCATGCATTCATCATTTAATTTTTAAATAAACCTTTTGCCGCAAAACTCCTTTATACTCATTCATAATCTTTTTCGATGTGGGAGCTTGATTTAAATAGTAAATTATGAAACAGAAATTCGTAACTCCCAAAGAATTAATAATCAGACTATTATTTAAAATAATAAGACAAAAATTAGTTTTTTTTATGCCTAAGGAAAAAAAAGACCACGGGATTATTCCAAGTCATTCTGATTCGATTAAGACAAATAATATAAATAATTTATTCGAGAAAGCTTTAATCCTCGGAACTACAGACAAAAATGAAGAAACACTTACTTATCTTAACAGAATATTAGAAGTCGAACCTCTAAATAATATTGCTTTATATCTAAAGAGTTTAATTTATGAAAAATTAGGAATGTTTTCAGAAAAATCAGATTTTTTTGAAAAAGCAATTGTTATCAAACATCTAAGAAAAAAAGTAGATATCATTAGAATGTTAAACCTACTTGATAAATGTATGGAGACATATTCACATGACTTAAATGGTCTCTATATTAGGTGGATATTGGTAGCAGAGTTACAGAAAAAATGTGAGGGAGAAGAATGGTTTTTTTATTTAGAGCAAAGTTTAAAAATTTTAGAAAAAGCAATAGAATTTCATGATAAAGTTACAGACTTTGATTTAGGCTATAGGTTTATTTGGGATAAAATAGATTTTCATGCAAAAGGTATTAATCACAAAGTAGAAAGAAATTCTAAGTTTTGTTCAGATGAACCAATTATTCTATTTCAATATGCACTTCTTGGACAAGTAGGAATGTACAACCAAGTACTATTCCTACTTGAATTCTTATTGGAGCACAACATTAAAAGTTCTTGTATTTTGAGTAACATGGGTATAGCTCTAACTAGACAATTTAAGAAAGAGGATGAAGCAGCTGAATTTTTTAAAAAAGCATTAGAGATTGATCCAAATTACATATATGCATTAAATAATATTGGAGTTTTTACTGATTCAGCTGAATATTTTGATAAGGTATTAGAATTAGATAATCTAAATTTTGTCGCATGTTTTAATAAATCTTTAAACTTATTTCGAAAAAGTAGTTATGATGATAAAAATCCAACCAAACAAGCGTTATATTACTGTGAGAAGGCACTAACAATTCGTCCTCAAGATAAATTTAGTTTGCATTTACTAGGATCAATTTATAGAAGTTTAGGGAATTATGAATTAGCAATTAAAACTTATGATAATGCTTTAAGATATGCTCCTAATAATATTAATATCTTAGAAGATCAAGCAAATCTACTTATTGAAATGGAGAGATACAAAGAAGCACTTGTATACCTTGATAAAGCAACAGAATTAGAACCTGGCGACATGAATCTCTGGGAAGAAAAAGTTGACATTTATAAAAAGATAAAAGATGTAGAAGGTGAATTCAATTGTTATGAAGATATGCTAAAGATTTCACCAGAATACACAGAAGCCTCAGTTGGAAAGGGTAAAGTGCTAGTAGATAGAGGAAAATATGATGAAGCAATAAAACTCTTGGATGAGGTCGAAGGAATGATGAATTGGGATAATCTCTGGCCCATAGCTATTTTTCATAAAGCCCGTGCCGCAGCGCTACAAAATGATAAGAATAAAGCATTTCAGTTAATAGGAGAATCAATTAGAGCAGGTGCTGCATTCAATGGGTTATCTGGTGAGTTAGATATCAAGAAACTTATTAAAGAATCACACGATTTTGATCAATATAGAAACCTTAAAGTGTTTAAGTCAATTTTAGCCCAAAATTATAATACTAAAGAAGAAACAGATAAATTTTGGAGTAAATACTAAAAGTCCCCCTCACAAAAAAGAACAGAGGTATATTGTAAATAACAATGAATGTGTGATGTAAGAATATTATCCCAAAAAGTCAGAGGATAAATCCAATGAATTAAGTATAATTAATCTCGTAAGAACCAATTATAAATTTCACTGAAGTATTTATCCGACATGCCACTAATATAATCTCTTACGATTAATGTTATCTGGTCATTTTGTTTGAGGGGATTAAGGTATGTATTGTAATTTTCGTCATCAATATATTCAATATGGTCAGTGAAAATAGGAGAAGTATAATTATTTTCTTCTATATCTTTCAGACACCTTTCAAAAATAAGTTCAAATTTACTTTTTAAGTTTTTTATGAAGGAATTTTTTCTAGTATAAATTTTCTCATAATTGAATGCTTTTAAATCTTTTAATGCTTGAAAAACATTGTCAGAATACCCGATAACATCATTATCTAGGCTAAAATTAAGCAAATCAGTTATTAGCGTATTAATAATCTTAGCATTTGTATCTCCAAGTACATCCGCACACGATCCAGGAATCTCTGTCCGATCTATGAGTTTCAATAATATAGCATCCTCAATATCTCGACCAATATAACTGATCGAGTCAGCAAAACGAACTGCAATTCCCTCATAGGACATGGGGATTCTGACAATTTTATTTTCATTTATACAATCATTAAATTCATTAAAATGATCCTCCCAAGATTTTCCGTTTCGCTTTAGAGGTTTTAATTGCTGTTCATTTACTTCACCATCGTGACACAGGATTCCATCTAATGTTTGAAGAGTCAAATTAAGACCTTTAGCAGGTTCTTCTGGATACCTCTTTTCAAGGTAAGACAACCATCTAACACCTTGTGCGTTATGACTAAAATCTCCCATACCATAGGTTCTGCTAATTTCATTTAACATTTCCTCGCCTAAATGCCCAAAAGGAGAGTGACCTATATCATGCCCTAAAGCTATTGCTTCTATTAGATCAGTGTTTAATCTTAACACTCTTCCGATTTGTCTGCTTAGTCGTGAAACCAGCGTAACATGTAATGACCTGTGAGTAATGTTGGCATTATTAATATCAAAGAATACTTGACTTTTATCAATATATCTACTAAAAGCTTTTGAATGGACAATACGATCAACATCCCTAAAGAAAGGAGGTCGGATATCTTCACTTTCCTCATCATAGAATCTATTAGCCTCTGAATCCAATATACCGTGGATTCCGACATTTACGTCTCTTTTCATCCGTGTTTGTAGTTGTTTTATTATGTTCTTATCCATTGCTCTATTTAGCCATCATTAAGGATTTTATATGGACTGAATTGAAAGAATTAATTTAATTTATTAAAATCATATGGATTTTAGTATTTACACATAGAATAATTTCACTATATGTATTATAATCTGTGTTTTTAAAGATTAACCAAATTTTACTTCGATTGCATCATATGGGCATTCTTCCTTACATTTCATGCAGAAATTGCATTCTCCATTACCTGTAAAAAATTCAAAGTGTTCGTCCAATATCCTGATTTGTTTTGGACATACTTTTTCACATATGCCACACTCTGAGCGTCCTACGCATTTTACGGGGTTTCGTGATAATTTTAAAAAGGAATACCGGGATATTGCGGCAGCCGTTGCACCAAACGGGCAAAAATACCTGCAATAAACTCGAGGATACCATACTGATAAAACTATAACTATTAAATAAAAGAAAAAGATAATAACTGTTAAAGTATCAGAAAAAAGGGGCTGTAAACTCCCCGTTTTAAACATCTCTTTAATAATATTAGGGAAAAAAACAAATATATATTCTGCCAATGAAAAATATCCCATGGGATTTACACCTAGTTCACCCAAATTAGCCTTATAATCTAAATAAAATGATTTATTAGTTGTATAGGTAATTCCTAAGGGAAGGACAATAATGATAATAATAATTACAAACAAATATTTAATTTTTAAAAGGGATTTATGGTTAAATAATCCTAAAAATCCACCACTTGCTTTCACGGTTCTCTTTTTAGTCGGGATTGCCGCACAACCATCTTGAATAGTGCCAATTGGGCAAATCCATCCACAGAAAATTCGGTTTGTAAATATTATTACAAGTATTAAAATCCCAATTAGAAAAATTGAGAATCTTCCTACTGTAAGAAATCCAAAAATATATTCAAGAATCCCTGCTCCATTTGAAAGAGGATTGCCTGGAGCATTGATAATTGGTAGAACCTTTATAAGAGGTTCGAAACTAAGCAAATTGATGGTGAAAATTAATTCTAACATAACATAATTAATTAAAATAAATGCGATGATTTGAACAAGTCGTCTCGCTATCGTTGTTTGACGATTTTTAATTTTTGATCGTAAATCTTTGATATTCAAGAAGTACCACTAAGCAATCTTTTAAAAAATTTAATTAATACTGTTTAAAAAAATTATTTTTTCTCGTAAATTCTTCAATAGTAAAATTAGTTCTTATTTATACAATAGTTTTCTGAGAATATTGAAATCAAGTTATCTTGGTTTGTCAACTTTGATGAAAAAATCTGCATTACAATTAAAATAATATAATATAGAGATATTGAAAAAATTAATACTATTTAAGAAGGATGGTTTCTAAATTTCTTGGTGATTTAGTTTGTTTTCTTAATTTTTTATGTATCATTGTTGATAAGCTTATGCATTTGCTTTCTTCTCCATGATTTACAATTATTGTCTTCGGTCTTGGTTGGATCCTTCTTAGAAATTGAGAGATTTGACTACGTGAAGAATGACCTGAAAAACCTTCGAGTGTAAATATTTTTAAGTTAATTTTTATGAGCTGTGTTCGCCCTTTTGCATCTACAAATTGTAATTCTCTAAATCCACGTTGAATTCTGTTTCCGGTTGTACCTGAGACTTGATATGAAACAAAAACTAAAGAATTATTTGAGTCCTCTGCTAATGCTTTTAAATATTGAACTGAAGGTCCCCCAATTAGCATTCCGCTTGTCGCTAGAATGATACAGGGGCCACCCTTAATAATATCCAATCGATCATCCTGAGCTGAGACTGTTTCGAAATAATCACTTAAAAATGGATTTTTTCCTTGATGTAAAATCTTTTCTCTTAAATCACTACTAAGATAGTCGGGATTGGCAGTATGTATAGCAGTTGCTTCACTTATTAATCCATCAATGAAAATTGGAACTTTGTCAATAAATCCTTTTGAAATATATTCTTCTAGGACAATTAACAATTCTTGAGCACGTCCGACAGCAAGAACCGGAATTAAAACTTTTCCTCCTCTCTTAAGGGTTGAATTTAAGATCTGTTTAAGTTCTCTTTCAGAGTCTTGTCTACTTGGAATACGATCTTGAGCCCCACCATATGTAGATTCTATTAATAAGCTTTCAACTCGCGGAAATTTAACTGTTGCTTTTTCTAATAGCCGAGTTTTTTGAAATTTAAAATCTCCAGTGTATACAAAATTATAATCTCCTTTTCCAAAATGGAGATGTATCATCGAAGATCCCAAAATATGACCCGAATTGTGAAGAGTTAGTTTTATATCAGGAGCAATGTCAGTTACCTTACCCCACGAAAGAGGAATTGTATGAAGAACAGTTTCTTTGACATCTCTTTTAGAATAAGGTAAAGGGGATCCTTCTTTTTCACATATTTGAATGAAATCTAACTGTAGCATTGTAGCAAGATTTCGGGTTGGTAGTGTACAATACACCGGACCACGATATCCGTATTTATAAAGAAAAGGTACCAGTCCACAGTGGTCTAAGTGGGAGTGTGAAACTATTATAGCATCAAGATCCCTAATTGAAAATTCAGGAACATCAAAATATGGAAATTTATCATATGGATTTCCTACATTGAGACCCACATCTAATAATACATTGCTATCTCTAGTTTGCATTAATATACAAGATCTTCCAACTTCCCGAAAACCACCAAGGGCACTCATTCGGATGTTTAAATCTTTAAATATTGGGGGTCTATGAATCCTTTTGCCGATTTCTAATAATATGTCTTTTTGAGTTTGTCTTTCCTTTTTAAGCATCCCTCTAATTAGTTGGATGGTTCTCGATTCAAGTGGGGGAGTTCTTATTGTTTTCGGTTGCCAAAATGTATTCGCTCTAATTTCTTTGAGATTAATTCCTTTTTTACCAATGACCAATCCCGGTTTCCCCGATTCAATTATAACTTCACCTCGGGCATGATCAAATTCAAAATTAGAAATTTCTGCATCCTCATTAACTAAGTTTCTTATGTATTCTTCAGTCTCAGCAGGATCTTTCCGTTTGTCTACGTTCCACCTAAAAACAACACGTTTTCGCATATTTTTAGCAAGATCTTTTAAGATTGTAGAACTTTCAGTAGCTTCGACATCATTATTCTCTGAATATACAGCAATTTCTGGTCCCTCAAATTCTATTTTTTGAACATGTATCTCAGGAGGAAGTTGAGCAACTATTTCTTCTTTTATTCTTTGTAATTCTTCTTCGAATGAAAAGATAAACACCTACAAATCAATTATTTCTTAGTAAGGTTAAATTTTAAATTATTTGATTAAAATACTGGAAATTTCAATTACGTGATTATTGGTTTAATTTTGTTTAAATACTAATAATGAATAAATAGAACAATTTTCTCTTACAATTGAATTTATTAATAGAAGAGATTAAATTTTAGAATGAAATATTTCTAAATTTCTAAGATAAATATGAATTAATCAAATAAAAACATTATGATTATTGAAAAATAGATGATTTGATGATTATAGATTCTAAATCTCTCTGTTTGAAAAGTGATCACTTCTAATCAGATAGATTTTTTTGAAATTAATTATTAAAATGTATTATGGGAATTGTCAAAATTGGCGCTATTGCTTCGGGATCGGGAAGTAATTTTGAAGCGATAATAGAAGCATGTGAAACGGGGATATTAAAAAATAAAGCAAGTGTAGAGGTCTTAGTTTGCAACAAACCAGGAGCTTACTGTATGGAACGCGCTAAGAATCATCACATCCCTTATGAGTTAATAGAATCCGATAAACATCAAGGAACTAGAGAAGAATTTGACCTAGAAATGATTGATGCTTTGGATGATTATGGGTGTGAGTTGATTGTATTAGTAGGATATATGCGCTTTGTCAGTGAATTATTTATTGAGCATTTCAAAGGAAATGTAATGAATATTCATCCAGCCCTTTTACCAAGTTTTAAAGGAATGCATGCTCATGAAGATGCCTTAGCGTATGGCGTAAAAGTATCAGGGGTAACAGTTCATTTTGTTGATATTCACGAAGATCATGGTCCGATTATTATCCAACATGCCGTACCTGTTTATGACACTGATACAAAGGAAACTCTTGGTCCAAGAATCTTAGAATGGGAACATAAAGCATTTCCTAAAGCAATTGAACTGTTCTGTGATGGACGATTACATATTGATGGAAGGATAGTCCGTATTGATGGTGAAGTTAAATTATAATCTCATCTTATTCATATTAGGGAAATGATTTTTTAATGTGCTATCTGACCCAACTGAAATTGAGAGTTATGCTTTCAATTAAATGAAGAAGATCTTGAGTAGCGAGGAAAATCATTTCCCGCTAATTTTCTTCCACATGAAATCCTAAGATTTTAATCAAAGTATTTATAATCCTATTTAACATCTAAGAAAAGTTTTTTAATGAGTAATGGTTCGAAGGAAAGAAATCTCGGAAATACTAAATTTAATGGAGAAAACTCAGAATATTAGGAATTTCGGGTTAGTGGGCCATATCGATCATGGAAAAACCACTCTATCTGATTCTCTATTAAGTGAAGCTGGCTTTTTATCACCAGATTTGGCCGGTGAAGCACGTGCTTTAGACTTCCTTGAAGAAGAACAAAGAAGAGGTATCACCATGAAGTCAGCAAACATCTCTTTGTATTATGAGAAATCTCTTGAAGGTCATGATCCATTTCTTATTAATTTAGTGGATACACCAGGTCATTTAGATTTTAGCGGGAAAGTAACTCGCGCCTTAAGATTGGTGGACGGAGTTGTAGTGGTAGTGGATGCTGTTGAGGAAGTAATTACTCAATCTGAAACGGTTATAAAGCAAGCTCTCCAAGAGGGAGTTAAACCCGTACTATTTATCAATAAAGTGGATCGTTTAATTAGGGAGCTTAAACTATCTGATGAAGAAATCAAGAAAAAGTATATAAGAATAATATCAGCATTTAATACGTTAATAGAAAGGTACGCTGAATATCCTTTTAACAAAAAATGGAAGGTATCACCATTAGCAGGAAACGTAGCATTTGGATCAGCTTTACATAAGTGGGCTTTTACTTTGAAACTTCTCGAAGAAAGCAATGTAAAATTTAAAGATATTCGAGAAAGGTACCAAAAAGAAACCTATACACGAGAGAAATATGCAGATTTAGCAGTTTATTTTCCCATTCATAAAGCTATATTAGAAATGGTTGTAGATCATCTACCGAATCCAAAAGAAGCACAAAAATATAGAATTGAGAAAATATGGGATGGAGAGATTACTTCCGTAGTAGGACAAGCTATGCTAGATTGCGATCCGAATGGCCCTTTAATAGTATGTTTAAGTAAAGTACAAACAGATAAACATGGTTTAATCTCTACAGGAAGGATATTTTCTGGAAATTGTACAAATAAAGAGGAGATTTTCCTTTTAAACGAAAACGATTATGATAGAATTCAAAGAATCGCCATTTTTATGGGACAGAGAAGAGAACAAGTGGATAAAATTCCTGTCGGGAATATCGTGGCTATAGAAGGTCTCAAAAAAATAAAAAGTGGGGAAACAATTATTGATAGCAATTATATTAATAATATGGTTCCATTTGAAAGTGTTAAGTATGTAACTACTCCAGTAATGACAGTATCAATTGAGCCTGAATATTTAAGAGATTTGGATAAAATGAAAGAGTTAATTGAGAATTTGCTAATTGAAGATCCAAACTTAAAATTTGATATTAATGAGGAATCAGGAGAATTCTTATTGAGTGGAGTGGGGCCCCTTCATCTTGAAGTTACTGCTAATGAAATAGGAAAACGCGGAGTAGAAGTTTCAATTTCAGAACCTCGAGCAGTTTTCAAAGAATCTTGTCGATACGACTCTTCTTCAATACAAGTAGCTCCTTCTGATGAACAACATAATTTGAGATTAAAAGTTGAGAGATTAGATCCTAAGAGTGTTAAATTTTTTCAAAATATTGACTATAGAACAATTAAGCCAATTGATGTTTTAAAAGAAGTTTTAAAGGAGAAAACTGGATTAACTAATAAAGAAGTAGAAAATTTTTGGGTATGTGACGAAGATCAAAATATCATAATTTACAGTGGAAGTAATGAATTAGATGATTTCTTTAGAAACGCTATTATTGAAATTATTCAAAAAAATCTCCTAAATGGACCATTATGCGGAGAAAAATTAACTGAGTTAAAAATCAATATTGAGGAATTAGTGATTGACATTTCCCTAAAGGAAAGGGCTTTCACAGAATTATCGGTAATGTTCTTTAATGCTATAAGGCAAGGATTAAAAGAAGCAGAGATGGTTTTATTGGAACCTATATATCATACAATAATACAGCTTCCCCCGGATCACATTAAAAACACATTATCTTTACTTTCTAAACATTCTGCCAAAATTAAAAGCGTCGATCAGGAAAAAGAATATCAAGCGGTAATTGAAATATTGTTACCAGTACGCAATTCCTTAAGGTTTGCTGAGGATATCCGAAGTTCCACTTCTGGAAAAGCTTTTTGGCAAAATGAATTCCATGCTTTCATGGAAGTTCCAAGACATGAATCTCAAAAAATTATTCAAGATATCAAATTTTCAAAAGGACTAACATGGTAATTTTGATATATTTTGTTGTAAAATCATTTTATATTTAATTATTTTTGTGTCAAATTTTGATATAATTAGATATTTTTATACTAACTTTAAAATATCCATATTAGTTTTGTGGATTATATGTATTTTTAGTATAAATATTCTTGAATATAAAGAAAATGTTTATTATTTTGAATACTAATTAAGTATTTCTATGTAATTTTATCGAAGAATAAAATTAATACAATAAAATTACATATAAATTTTGTTTTGAACACACAGATATGAATTTTATACTGGTTTTTTTACATTCTTTTCAATTGAGAAGCTATTAAATATTTATTATCAAATTGTCAAAAATGATTGCCAACTCAAGTTAAGTGTTAAGAAAACACCCTCATATTTTGGTGCGCCCGCCGGGAATTGAACCCGGGACGCTGGCTTGGGAAGCCAGCATATTACCACTATACTACGAGCGCTTCTATTATTAACAAAATCTATCTAGATATAATTAGGATTGTTAAATAAATCTTATTTAATAGTTTTGCTCTGAATAAATTTTTAATAATAAAAACAAAAAAAATTATTTTTTAAAATTTTTCTTTATTAACATTATACCTATAAGACTTGCTATTCCCATTATTATGAGCAAATTATATCCTGGAATATTTGGTGATGTTGATGTGGAAATTGTATCAATTGTGAAATACATTAGGTTAGATTCATATATTGTTCCCATTGTATCATTTCCATAAACTTGGATATTATGTATTCCATCACTAGGGAATGGAATTGTCGTATTCCCGAGAATCTTCTTATTAACTGCTCCATCTAACGAATAACTTTGCCAATCTGGACTAAAGTTTGCAT